>CALMLJ010000361.1 GCA_937868025.1 uncultured Acidimicrobiaceae bacterium | reverse complement strand
GCGGTCGGGGCGTAGTTCCACGCCATCACGACCTTGATCGTTCCGCCGCCGAGCCGCTGCACGTGGTCGAACGCCCACTGCAGGGCGGCGGCCGAGTTCTCGGAGCCGTCGAATCCGACGACGGCGTGGTGGGTGATTGCCTGCGCTTCGGTCATGCCGCCATCATGGCCCAGCCGGGGCCGTCAAGCGGGGCAGTCGCCGGTGATGCCCTTGGCCGTCAGCACCCGGGCGACGGACCGATCGACCTGCGCCATCGGGATGCGGCCGTCGTTGATCGCCGCGATCACGTTGAGCTGGGCGGTCGGGACCGATTCGGCGAGGCTGACGAGCGCGATGTCGGCGCCGGCCATGATCGAGAGGACAGCAGCGCCGGCGTTGTCGTAGTTCGCCGCGATGGCCCCCATGCCCAACGAGTCGGTGATCACGAGCCCGTCGTACTTCTCCCGCCCGCGCAGTTCGTCGGTGATCGCGGCCCGCGACAACGAGGCCGGCATCCCGTCGGTCAGGCCGGGGATGATCGCATGGCTCACCATCAGGGCGTCGAGACCGGCGGCGATCGCCCGGTCGAACGGGATCAGGTCGCGCTGCTTCAGGGCGTCGAGCTCGTCGACGGGCGACGCCGAATCGTGTGGGTCGGCCTCTCCCCCGCCGATCCCCGGCCAGTGCTTCGCCACCGGGATGAGGCCTGCCGCCTTCACGGCACCGATGACCGCGATGCCGTAGGACGACACCTGATCGACGTCGTCGCCGAACGACCGAGTTCCCAGACCCGAGCCGCCGCCGACGTCGAGGCTGGGACCGAAGTTCATGTTGAGGCCGAGGGCTCGGAGCTTCGCCCCGTACTCGCCGAAGATCTGGGCGGCCTTCTCGGGGCCGTTGTCCCGGGCGAGCGCGGCCGCCGACGGCAACGCGCCGAGCATGTCGCGGAACCGTTGCACGGTGCCGCCCTCCTCGTCGCCCGAGGCGAACACCGGCAGCTTCGACCGCGCGGCCACGGCGGCGACCTCCGCGGTGACGTCACCGGTCTGGGCGCCGACGAGTGCGTAGCCCGCGACCCGGCCGGCAGCGACGAGGTCGCCGGCGGCGGCGGGCGTGGGGACCAGCACCATCAGGAGCTGGCCGGCCTTCTGCTCCACGGACAGGGCCGCGACGCACGCCGGGACCGCGATGGTGGTCGTCGTCACCGTCGACGACGGCGATATCGCACCGGTCGCCACCGTTGCGTCGGTCGCCCCGACACACGCAGCGGAGACGAGCAACGCACCCGGGGCGAGCAGCCTCACCGTCAACGAACGAAACGACACGGCGCAGAACGTAACCCGTGGGGCGCCTCGCCGAAATGCCGATCGATGAGATCAGGCCGAGCCGGCCACGCCCCACTCGCCACGCAGCCCCTCGACGAACTGGGCGAACGCCGGGCCCTCGGCCTCGATCTCGGCGAGCACCTGCTTCACCACCATGTGGTGGAACTCGTCGGCCGCCGGCGGCCGGAGCGGAAGCCGGCCGGCCTCGTGCTCCGCCTCGACCACCAGTCCGATCTCGAACAGGCCCTTCATCACGAACTCGACCTCCTCGGGCGACACATCGGTCGCCCAGTGGAAGGGGTCGCTGGTCGAGGCGGCGTCGGCGAACTCGTCGAGGAGGGAGCGGAACCGATCGAGCACGTTGGCCCGTGAGGGACGGTTCACCGCTGCGAGATGGTCGACGCAACGACGGCCGTACGCGATCCACGCGACCGCAGTGTCCACCCCGACCGGTCCGATCTCCACGCGCATGACTTGATCATGGCCCACACGACCCACGGCGCGCGCCGCGGCCCGGTGCGCGCCAAGGTCCGGCTCAGCGACCGCGCACGCGTCGCCGAGCCAGCACCAGGAGCAGGACGACAACGACCAAGGCGCCCGCTGCCGTCCACGGCCCTCGCCACGACGACCCGCCCGAGCCGTCAGGTCGATCGGCGATGGCGGTCGGTGCCGGTGCCGGTGCCGGTGCCGCCGTGGTGCTCGGCGCTGGGGCGACAGTCGGCGCCGCGTCCGCGAGGAAGATCGGGTTGGAGATGGTCGTCAAGGAGAGATCGTCGAACGTCTGCACGCCCCAGAACGTGCCGAGCGGCCCCTCGTCGTCGGTACGGTCGGCGGTGAACGAGTGGACGAAGGGCGAGGAGGTGACGTCCACGACGGCGGCCTCGACGCCGTTACGCAGGACACGGAGGCGCTGGCCTGCCCCGTCGGTCACCCGCACCGTCATCGTGCTGGTGTCGCCCACGACGGTGTCGCCCATCATCACCTCACCTCCCTCGGGTGTGGTCGCCGTCAACTCGAGAGAGGGCGATCCGGACGCACCACGGGTCTGGACGTACGCATGGCCGGCCCGAACGGCGCGTTGCAGGGCCGGGCGGGACAACTCGTCGGCGTACACCACCGTCGCCACGCTGCCGAGGTCCGGGCCGAGCTTGTCGTCGGAGCCGCTGACCGCGGTCACCCGGTGCCCGCTGACGAGCAGGTTCGTCCAGAAGTCGATGGCCGTGGCCACGAACGGGTTCGGGGCGGTTCCGTAGGCCACTGCGTCGGTCACGACCTCGACGGTGTCGACCCGGTCGGGGTCGATCGTGTCGGAGAGCTGGAACTCGCAGCCCCGGCACGTGCTGCCGAAGTCCCGCTCCGGGAAGACCGTGGGATGGGCGATCCCGAAGAGCGCACCGTCGGCGAGCACGTCGTCCTGGATCGAGCCCAGCGTCACGTCCTCGAACCCATGTCGGTACTCGACCGTCGATGGCGTCTCACCGAGGACGATGGCGTGCCCGAAGTAGGTGATGACCTCACGTCCGGGCCAGATGAGGAGGTCGGGGTTCGCCCGCTGCATCTCCCCCCATTCGTTCCAGTGACGATTGACGACGTATTCGGTGACCGGGAGGAAGTCGAGGTTCGCGTCGCGGGCGTATTGGACGAAGCCTTCGTTGTCGGGGGCCTCGGGGTTGGAGTGGAACCCGTGCATGTGGAAGTCGCCCCGGTACCACCCCGGATCCGGGTCGGCGACGTGGGACGCATCGACCGGGTCGGCGTCGATCTCGGGGCCGACCGGGTCATCGGTGCAGCGCAGCTCGACGGTCCAGGTGGCGCCGGCAGGCGCCACCTCAGCGAACCCCAGCTCGACGTACCACGTGCCGGCCTCCACGGTGCCGGGCGTGAACGCTCGCTCGGCGGAGTCCGCCTGCACCCACGCCCGGGACATCCCCTGATCGAGTCGACCCTCGCGGCTCCCACCCCATCCGCGGAACCCCTCGGGTGAGCGGTAGCCGGCGGCGTCCCACAGGCCGAGATCGAGCGTGGTGCCCTCGCTCGGCGTCCACGAGTACCCGACCTCGACCCGGGTGGTGCCCGTGGCCACCTCGAACGGCTCCACCCGATAGGTCTTCGCGAGGTCGGGGGTCACGGTGCCGGTCAACGTCACGACGCCGACATCCGGAGCGCACACCTCCGGAGCGAGCGTCGTTGCGCCGGTGGCAGGGAGTGTCAGCGCGAGCGCAACCACCGCCATCAGACCTCGGACTGCGATCACGGGAGCTCGGATCGTCCGAGGATCTCGCCGTTGCGCATGACCATGACGGGACCGTCCTCGCTGATCACGATCAAGGTCGCCGTCGGGTCGTCGAAGCTGTACCGCCGCGCCGAAGTGTGTCGGGTGCCCCGGACGGCGTCGACATCCGCCTCGGCCTCGGGACTCGGGACGAGCCGCACCCCGAGCTGACGGAGGGTGCCGACGTCGTCGAACACAGCGGCACCGTCGACCTGGCCGAGCACGTGACGAAGGGGCGCCAGGTCAGCCGGACGGTTGATGTCGAGCGGCGGTGGCTCGGGGAGCCGGACCTCCCAGGTCGGCAGGTCGGGTGCGAGCGGTTGGTAGATGAGCAGGGCACCGATGCCGCGGGCGCCCAGATCGTGCACGGCGAACTCGAGGAGACGACCCAGGACGTCGCGGTCGCCGTGCTGGCGGCACGCGGTCATCGCGTCGATCCAGTCCGACACGGGCGATTCGCGGTGCCAGCTCAGACCGTCCCACCGGAGGACCCCGACATCACCGACGATGCGCACGAGGCCCGATGGGTGACGTTGGACGATGGTCGCATCCATGACCTGGGCCATGACCACGAGATCACGTTCCGAACCGGCGGGGCGGTCGAACACGGCGAGCTCGAGGTCGCGGTCGCCGCGGCGAACCAGCCAGCTCGACAGACCGTCGGCGAATCGGCGGGCATCGCGCGCCGGGAAGCCCTCGAGATGCCGATGGGTGACGGAGAGATCGGTGGCCGCGTCCCAGCCGGAGGGGTCGGCTCCGGGCTCGACGATCGCCCCGAAGCTCGGGATCCGCCGCTCGTGCACCGCCGGCCGGAGCGCGTAGTCGAGCTCGGCGAGGAGCACCGAGCCGACCGGATCGGTCACGTCGATCGCGAACCCCTCCTCGGCCAGCTCCTCGGTGAGTCGCCGCAGGCGCCCGGCGACAGAGCGTTCGACGGTCATGCCCGCACCCTACCGAGTCGTCCCGACACCTGACCCGGGGAGGGGGCAGGGCCGGCAGTCCACGAACGTCGAGCTTCGGGTATGAAGAACGTCATGTCGGCGTCGCGGCTCGCCTGAGAACAGCCCGAGGAAGCCTCTTGACGTCACCCGTATGATGGAGTCCGGTCCGCTGGAGCTGGACGTCCGCATTCGCGTGCAGGCCCCAACCACGATGACCGTCGATCCGAAACGAATGAGGTGTGTCCAGTGGCGAAGCAGCGACCAGAGCGCGATGAAGAAGATCTCGTCCGACTCTATCTGAGCGACATCGGGCAGTACCCGCTGCTCACCAAGGACGGTGAGGTCACCCTTGCCAAGGCCATCGAGGCCGGCGTGGCCGCACGCACCGAGTTCGAGGCGAACGAGCGCACGCTCACCGCTGCCCGCAAGCGTGAGTTGCGGCGCACGATCCGCGCCGGCGAAGAGGCCGAGCTGGCGTTCGTCCAGTCCAACCTCCGCCTCGTGGTGTCGATCGCGAAGAAGTACCAGGCGTCGAACCTGCCGCTCCTCGACCTGATCCAGGAGGGCAACCTGGGCCTCATCCACGCCGTCGAGAAGTTCGACTGGCGCAAGGGCTTCAAGTTCTCCACCTACGCCACGTGGTGGATCCGCCAGGCGATCACCCGCGGCATCGCCAACACGGGCCGCACCATCCGCCTCCCCGTGCACGCCGGCGACGTCCTGTCCCGTCTGCAGAAGGCCCGCTTCCGCCTCGAGACGAGCCTCGGCCGTCCGGCCACCCTCGCCGAGCTCTCCGTCGAGCTCGACATGCCGATCGCCAAGGTCACCGAGGCGATGCGGTACGCCGCCGACACGCTGTCCCTGTCCGAGCCCCTCCGGGCCGACGGCGACGCCGAGCTGGGCGACATGATCGAGGACCGCGGCGCCGAGTCGCCGTTCGAGTCCGCCGCGGTGGCGCTGCTCCCCGACCAGATCAACCGTCTGCTGTTCCCGCTCGACGAGCGTGAGCGTCAGATCCTCAAGCTTCGCTTCGGTCTCGACCGCGGCGAGCCCCGCACGCTCGAAGAGGTGGGCGAGCACTTCAACCTCACCCGTGAGCGCATCCGCCAGATCGAGGCCCGCGCCATGTCGAAGCTGCGTCACCCCAGCTCCGATACCGGCGCCAAGGATCTGCTCGCCGTCTGAGCCGACGGGTAGCGATACCCAGCACAGCTGAGGCGTTCGCCTCAAGAACTCCTCAAGAACCCGCCCCCGAGGTCGATGGGAACCGGCGTCGCCACAACCGTGGCAACCGCTGGAACCATGTGACTCTCGGGGGCGTTCTTGTTCGTCTTCCTGCTCCAGGTCAGGGACACCCTGGCCAATGGCCGCGTCTACCTCTTCACGATCTTCGTGACGCTGGTGTGGGTGGTGTGGCTCCGGCGCGTGCAGCTGTCGCGTCGGTATCGGCCCTACACCGAGGACGTCTCGCTGACGACCAGCGTGATCATCCCGGTCGTCGACGAGCCCGAGGAGCTGTTCGACGAAGTGCTCCGGCGCATCGTCGCCCAAGGCCCCGACGAGGTGATCGTTGTCATCAACGGCCCGCGGAACGAGCCGCTCGAACGCATCTGTGAACGCTTCGACCGGGTGATCTGGCGCTGGACCGAAGTTCCGGGCAAGCGGAACGCACTTCGCGTCGGGGTCGACGCGATGCTCGGCGATATCGCGGTGCTCGTCGACTCGGACACGATCTGGACAACAGGGACGCTGCGTGAGCTGTTGAAGCCGTTCGCCGACGAGCGGGTCGGCGGGGTCACCACCCGCCAGCACATCCTCGCCCAGGAGCGCCACGTGCTCACCCGGTGGGCGGACTGGATGGAAAGCGTCCGCAACGAGTACTCGATGCCCGCGATGAGTGTGCTCGGCACGGTCGGTTGCCTGCCCGGTCGCACCATCGCGTTCCGGCGGCAGATCCTCGTCGACGCGATGCCCGCGTTCCTGTCGGAGCGGTTCCTCGGCATCTTCCTCGAGGTGTCCGACGATCGGACGCTGACGAACGAGGCGCTCAAGCAGGGCTACCGCACCGTCTACCAGGCGACGTCGGAGGTGTACACCGACGCACCGACCACGTGGAAGAAGATGGCGAAGCAGCAGCTGCGATGGGCCCGGGGCAGCCAGTACAACACCGCCCGGATGCTCCCCTGGATGCTCCGCAATGCCCGGACCCTCGCGTTCTTCTACGTGTGCGACATCGTCCTGCCGTTCCTCCTCGTCTGCACGATCACCGGCTGGGTCTTCCGGGCGAGCCGCGTCGACTCCCCCGACATCTACGGCGCGTTCGTCGCGCACTACGGCCGCTGGGTCGCGCTGGGCCTGATGATCACGATGTCGGTCGTCATGAGCACGGCGTCGTCGGCGATCCGCCAGGCCCGCCACCTCAAACGCCGCCCCGACGATCTGCTCCGTCTGCCGGCGTTCATCCTCATCAGCACCTTCTTCCTCATGCCCATCCGCCTGTTCGGGTTCACGCGCATGGGACACAACAGCGGATGGGGCACCCGATCGGGCGGCTACTCGGGCGAACGCAACCGGAACCCCCTCGCCGCCATCCCCTACCTGATCGCCGTCGCCATCGTGGTCGCCGGCACCGTCCTCCCTTCCTGACACCCCGTCCCGACCTCCAGGACCACCGATGCCACGCCACCTCCGCTCCACACCGGGCACACCCGACACCGAACCGACCGCGGTGCCGGCCGCCGGGTCCGAGCTGCCGATCCACCTCGTCGCGACGCCGGTCGCCCGTGGGCTCCGCCGCCTCGGCG
>CALMLJ010000360.1 GCA_937868025.1 uncultured Acidimicrobiaceae bacterium | reverse complement strand
GCCTGAGCGGAGGTGGCCGAGGCCATCAAGGAAGTTTGATCTGTTCGGCCTTGTCGAGTTCGGGGCCGAGCAACTGACTGCCGAGCACCTGGAACCAGTCGACGTCGCCGGTGGTCAGGAACCGGGGCTCAGGTGCCGGAAGGTCGACGGACCGGGCGAGATCGGAGCCGTCGAGGATTCGGCGCACCTCGAACGCGGTCTCGTCCGCGCTCGACACCAACACGACGTCGCGGCCCATGACGTCGCCGATGGTGCGCGCCAGGTACGGGTAGTGCGTGCACCCGAGGAGCAGGGTGTCGATGCCGGCGTCAATGGCGGGTGCCAGCAGCCGCTCGGCCAGCACGTGGACCTGGTGGCTGCGGAACTCGCCACGCTCGACGAACTCGACGAAGCCCGGGCAGCTCAGCGCACACAGGTCGACCCAGGGTGCCTCGGCGGCGACGGCCGTCTGGTACGCGCCCGACTCGATCGTGCCGACGGTACCGATCACGCCGACGCGTCCGTTACGGGTTGCCGCCGCCATCGACCGCACGCCTGGTTCGATCACGCCGACGACCGGGATGTCGAAGTGTTCCTGCAGCTCACTCAGCGCGGCGGCTGCCGCCGTGTTGCACGCCACGATCAGCAGCTTGGCGCCCTGCTCCTCGATGAGCTCGGTGGCGATCTGGTGGGCGAACTCGCGCACCTCGGCCTGGGGTCGAGGACCGTAGGGATACCTGGCGGTGTCGCCGAGGTAGACGATCTCCTCGTGCGGGAGCAGGTCGATGACTGCTCGTGCGACCGTGAGCCCGCCGAACCCGGAGTCGAACATGGCAATGGGGCCGGCGGTCATCGCCGGCAACGCTAGCGCCGCCGGGGTCCGTCGACCGCTGGCTAGCCAGCGGCGGGAAGGTTCTCCAACGCGAAGGTCTCGTACTCGTCGGAGGTGTCGGTCCAGCTCTCGTACTGGATGATGCCGAGCTCGGTGAACTTCTGGCGGAGCCACCCGTCTCCGGCATCGAGGATGCCGAGCTTCTTGCAGTTGGGGACGATCTTCGAGAAGAGGAGGTGTTGGAAGTCGGTCTGGGCCGGAGGCGGATTGTCGATGATCGTGCGGAGGACGTCGTTGACGTCGACACCCATTCGCTCCCACACCTCGACCATGAAGAACCGGTTGCGGAGCTTCTCGGCCGCCTCGAAGGCGAACTCCTGACGCTCGCGCAGCTCGGCGGCTCCGAGCCCCTGGTAGTACTCCTGCAGGCTGAGCACACCGAACGCCACGTGACGGGCTTCGTCGCTCATCACGTAGCGGAGCAGCTGCTTGAGCAGCGGGTCGGGCGTGACCATGTGGATGGCGCCGAAGGCCGCCAGCGCGAGCCCCTCGATCATGATCTGCATGCCGAGGTAGGTGACGTCCCAGCGGGCGTCGCTGATCGTGTCGTCGATCAGACCACCGAGGTTGGGGTTGAGCGGGTAGGTGCCGCTCAGTTTCTCGTCGAGGTAGCGGGCGAACACCTCGACGTGACGAGCCTCGTCGACCACCTGGGTGGCGGCGTAGTACTTGGCGTCGATCCACGGCGTGGTCGCCGTGATGAGACCGGTGCACATGAGCGCACCCTGCTCACCGTGCAGGAACTGGCTGAGTTGCCAGTTCTGCATTTCGACACCGACCTGCAACCACTCCTTGTCGCCGAAGTTCCTGAACGGTGAGCCGGGGATGCTCTGCAGCTGCTTGAACCGGTCGATGCTGCTGGCGACGAGCTGCGTGGCGACCTTCTCCTGGTCGACGTCGGTGTCCCAGGGGAGATCGGTGGCACCGTTCCACTGCGCGCCCTTCGCCTTCTCGTACAGCTTGGACAGCGCGTGGCGGCTGCGTTCGTAGTCCCACGTGAACAGCGCGTCGGCGTTGAGCTCGACCGCGTGCGCCACGGCGTCGACGTCGCGCCGGCTGTACATGGCGAGGATGTGGTCGACGTCGTTGACGTCGTGGTCGGGACGGGTGCTGGCGTCGGTCATGGAATCCCCTGGGCGAAGGCGCCTCCGACGGAGCCGGAGACGGACACGGGTGGCGTGAGTGGGTTTCGTACGGTGTACGGTTTCGGATGACTGTAGCTCGTACGGCGTACGATTGCGACGTCATGGCAACCACCACCCTGTCCCGGGAGCGCATCGTCGACGAGGCAATCGCCCTGCTCGACGACGAGGGCCCCGACGCGCTGAGCATGCGCCGCCTCGCGCTCCGACTCGGCGTGTCGACCATGTCGACCTACCACCACATCGCCGACAAGGAGGCGCTGGTCGAGGGCATCGCCGACCGGATCATGGGTTCACTCGAGCGACCCGCTCCCGACGCCTCGTGGCCCGACGCGGTCCGCACGCTGGCGTGGTCGTTTCGCTCGCTCACCATCGAACACCCGTCGGTGTTCCGCGTCCTCCTCGTCGGCCGGCGTCCCAACGCCCTGCTGCGGACCGCCGACGACGTGCGGGCGCTGCTCGAACAGCGGGGCTTCGACGAGCAGGAAGCGCTGCTCGTCTTCCGCACGTTCATCCGGTACCTCATGGGTTCGACGCTGGTGGAGCTGGGCGGACCCGGCGGCGGTGCCAGCCGCAGCGGCAAGGCCGCCGCGGAGCGTCAGTTCGGCTACGGCCTCGAGGCCATCATCGCCGGCGTCCAGGCGACGACCGACCGATGACCTCGACATCGGGGCCGACGGTTGTCGCGGAACGTGCCGGACGTCGCAACCTCGGGTTCGCCGCTGGCCTCGCGCTCCTCGCCCTCGCGATCGTCTCGCCGATGCTCCGGACCGAGCCCATCGAGAGCGGCACCCAGATCGCCATCGGAGCGTTGATCCTCGTGGCCCTCGGCATCATCGGGTTGTGGGTCTACACGATCCGCAATCCGACGTCGCTCGTCATCGCCGACGACGAGATCCGACTCGAGCCGGGCGGCCTCGAACCCGAGCGACGCCGGATTCCTCGCTCGGCGGGAAGCCTTCGCATCGCCAAGGAGGGGTCCCTCCGCTCGAAGACCCTCGTCCTGTCGACGCTCGACCGCGAGCATCGGCTGCCGCTCCACTTCATGGACCGGCAGGAGATCGTCGACGCCTGCTACGACCACGGGTGGGACTTCGGCGACTGACTGACCGACTGCCGAGGCTGGTCGTCAACGCCGACGCTTCACTCGCCGATGAGCACCTTGGGCGTCGGGAGCCCGGCCGCCTCACAGAGACCGACGTAGCCGTCGAGGATGAACTGGGCGTCGAACACACTCTCGACGTTGCCGTCGGCATCGAGGTTGAGGTTGGCACCCCAGACGGCGAACCACACGTCGGTGACCTCGGTGTTGGTGTCGGGAACGATCAGCGTGTGGGTGGAGCCCGCCGGCTCGTAGAGGAAGGATCCGGCGCGGTTCACGTCGTCGTACTCCTCGTACTTCCACGAACCCGACATCGTGAACGCGTAGACGGGACCGGTGTGCTTGTGCTTCTGGATGCGGGCGCCGGGCTGGAACCGGTTGCGCATGACCCAGAGGCCCTCGGAGATGCGGACCTGGACGAGCTTGAACTCGAACCCCATGAAGGAGTCGACCCAGGGGCAGTCGGCGTCGTCGACGTGGAGGGCGGCGGGGATGGCGGGCAGCGTGCTCATGGCCACACGGTAGGTGGCTACTCGACGTCGGCGCTCGACTTGGCGAGCAGCACCGCGCAGGCCTTCACGTAGGTGACCAGACGCGACATCGCGAACAGGCACAGGCCACATGTCGCGCCGCAGATCGCGACGACCGCCGCCGTCAGCCAGTCGTCCTCTCGGGTCGGACCCGAGGCATGGTGGGTGAGCAGCAGTACGACGAGGACGGCCGACACGATGAGCGTTGCAACCCCGGCGACGTCGAGGACGCCCGAGAGGGAGTTACCACCGAACGTCCGGGCCCGGTCGACGTTCGCGAAGAAGCCGCGGCGCCTCAACACGTCCTCACCTGCCGCTCGAGCGGCCACCATCTCCTGATCGCTCATGTCCACCCCCTCCAGCGCGGGCTGAGAGTCAAGGTACCTGACATGAGTGCGACTGGCAGTAGTCGAAATGGATCAGAAACGCGCGACGGTCGACGAAGTCGGGCCCGCGACGGTCGACGAAGTCGGGCCGGTGCCCATCACGACGATCTCGCAACCCGGACCCGGCGACGGTCGACGAAGTCGGGCCGGCGCCCATCAAGACAGTTCGTTGGTCGGCGAAGCCGACGAGATGGTGAAGCCACCGGCGTGACGAAGCACGCTGAGCCCTAGAAGTAGATGATCTTCTCGGCGTTGGCGGCGGCTTCGTCGAGGTCGACCGTCCAAGCGCCCGTCGACAGGTACTTCCAGCCGTAGTCGCACACGATGAAGACGATGGTGCCGGACTCGATGCGGCCGGCGACCTTGCAGGCGCCGGCGAGCGCGGCGCCCGACGAGATGCCGGCGAAGATGCCGATGCCGGCGAGCTTGCGGGTGTACTCGAGCGACTCGCGGGGCCGGACGATCGACTTGCCGTCGAGCAGCTCGTAGCCGCCCCACTTCTCGAAGACCGGCGGGATGTATCCGTCTTCGAGGGATCGGAGCCCTTCGACGAGCTCACCGGAAGGCGGCTCGACGGCGAGGATCGACACGTCGGGGTTGCGCTCCTTGAGGTAGGTGCCCACACCGAGCAGCGTCCCGGACGTGCCGAGGCCAGCCACGAAGTGGGTGATCTCGGGGGCGTCCGCCCAGATCTCGGGGCCGGTCGTCTCGTAGTGGGCGCGAGGGTTGGCCTCGTTGCCGTACTGGTAGAGGAACACCCAGTCGGGGTTCTCGGCGGCCAGGTCGATGGCTCGGCGGACGGCGCCGTTGGAGCCCTCGCCGCCGGGGGTGAGCATGATCTCGGCGCCGAACACCTCGAGCATCTGCCGGCGCTCGATCGACACCGACTCGGGCAGCAGGATCTTGATGTGGTAGCCGCGCTCCTGGCAGATCATCGCCAGCGCGATACCGGTGTTGCCCGACGACGGCTCGATGAGCGTGGCGCCCGGGTAGAGGGTGCCGTCGGCCTCGGCCTCGAGGATCATCTGGCGGGCGATGCGGTCCTTGACCGAGCCACCGGGGTTCTGGCCCTCCATCTTGCCGAGGATCCGAACGTTCGGATTGGGGCTGAGGCGTGAGACGTCGACCATCGGCGTGTTGCCGATCATGTCGAGCACGGAGGAGAAGACGGTCATCGAGGTTCCAGAACGTTGGAGGAGCCAGGTCAATTCCCGACCTGTTCGGTAAGGATTCTACTGCAGTGACAGTACCCAGCTCGAAATCGGCTCAGCCGGAAACGACCACGGCCTCCTCGGTGATCCCGCCGTCGACGATGCGGTACGAGCGCAGCATCGGGAGTTCGTCGCGGAGCGACACGATCACGTAGTGCCACGACGGGTCGGGGGCCTGGTTCACGTCGGTGACCGACGGGTACGGCTCGGTGTGGGTGTGGCTGTGCATCACCCCGACGATGTCGGCGCCGGCATCGTCGGCCGCCCGTTCGATGCGCATGAAGTCCTTCGGTGCGATCGAGTAGATGCGCGACGACTCGGCCACGTTGGGGCACGGTTCGAACGTGTCGACGGTTGCCGTGTGGCCGTCGCCGAGGCTGCCGACCATCAGCCCGCACGCCTCGTCGGGCAGCCCGTCGTAGGCGTGGGCCAGCATCGCGGTGTGGACGGCGGAGGTCAGCTGCAGCACGCCTGAACGTTAGGCCGCCGAAAGCCCGGCGGGCGCCGACCCCGCCTTCGGTAGCATCGAACCCGCCATGGCCGAGAAGAGCGAGACCCCCGAGATCAAGAACATCGCCACGAATCGGGCGGCCCGTCACAACTACACGCTGACGGACACGTTCGAGGCCGGCATCGTGCTCCGTGGCAGCGAGGTGAAGTCGCTCCGCGAATCGAAGGTCCAGATCGTCGACGCGTTCGCCCAGCTGTCGAACGGCGAGCTCTGGCTGCACAACCTCCACATCGCCCCGTACTCGTTCAGCCAGGCGTACTCCGGTCACGATCCGCTCCGGGTCCGCAAGCTGCTCCTGAATCGCCGTGAGATCGAGAAGATCCGCCGCAAGCAGCTCGCCGACCGGCTCAACATCGTGCCCCTTCGCATCTACTTCAAGGACGGCAAGGCGAAGGTCGAGATCGCACTCGGCAAGGGCAAGACCAAGGGCGACCGCCGCCAGGACCTCGCCAAGAAGGACGCCGAGCGCGACGTCCGCAATGCCATGGGCCGCGCCCTCAAGTACGGCAACTGAGTCGATCGCCCACGGGGATCTCCAGATTCGATCTGGCATCCCCCGATGCCGACACGGCAACCTGTCCCGATGCGGCTGTGGGAGTTGGGGACACGACGGACTCGAGCCGGGGCGGCGCTGACGATGGTCGTTGCCCTGATCGTGGGGGCGTGCGCTCCCCCGCCGTCACCGCCGGCCACCGATGTGCGCGGCGAGCCGTCGGTTCGTCGGCCCGTTGTCATCATCCACGGCTGGCAGTTCTTCTGCGGGTTCGAGGACGCCGAGACCTGGAAAGCGTGGATCGACGATGCCGTCGCCCGCGGGTACGAACGTGACGACGTCAGCGTCTTCTCGTACGACACGTGTCAGCCCAGCGCCACCACGATCGCCGACTTCGGGAGCTTCGTCGACGGGGTGCTCGCCCGGACCGGAGCGCCCAAGATCAACGTGATCGCACACTCGATGGGGGCGATCGAAGCCCGCTCGTGCATCCGTTTCGGCGCGTGCGCCGGGAAGGTCGACAAGTTCGCGTCGATTGCCGGTGCCAACCACGGCACCGTGTGGGCCAACGTCTGCGAGCTCGCGTTCTGGTCGCAATCGACGTGCGACATGCGACCCGACGGGCCGTTTCTCGCCAACCTCAACGCCGGTGACGAGACGTGGGGTGACGTCGAGTACGTGTCGATGATCTCGTGGTGCGACCTCACGATCGTGCCCTTCACGGGCGCAGCGCTCGACGGGGCGCTCAACATCGTGACCGACCGCTGCCTCTCCCACACCGACTGGCGCAGCGACACGGTTGCCGCCGACTGGGTGCTCGACTGGTTCGACGGAGCCGCGCCGGCGACGGCAACGCTCACGTCGTGACGGTCGCGTCGACGGGGCGCGACGAAGCGGCGGGCTGAGCCCGCTTCGCCCCGTCCTCGCGGTCGCCCGCCATCACCCGACCCGCCACGCCGGCGTCGATCAACCGGCGTCGAACAGGCGGTCCTGCCCCAACCTCCGGGCACGATGCTCCGCCTCCTTCTGCCTGATCCGGGCGAGGCGGGCGGCGAGATCGGCGACGCGAGCATCGGACCCGAG
>CALMLJ010000359.1 GCA_937868025.1 uncultured Acidimicrobiaceae bacterium | reverse complement strand
TCTCCGCGATCGACGGCGACGCCTACAAGTTCATGTTCATGGCGAAGGGCGGCGGTTCGGCCAACAAGAGCTACCTCTTCCAGGAGACGAAGGCGCTGCTCAACCCCAAGAGCCTCATGGCGTTCCTCGACAAGAACCTCCGCTACATCGGCACCTCCGCGTGCCCGCCGTACCATCTCGCCATCGTCATCGGCGGCACGTCGGCCGAGTTCGCCGTCGAGACGGCAAAGCTCGCGTCGACCCGGTACCTCGACGACCTGCCCAAGCAGGGCTCCCCCACGGGCCACGGCTTCCGTGACGTCGAGCTCGAGGCCGAGGTCTTGGCGCTCACGCAGAGCTTCGGCATCGGCGCCCAGTTCGGCGGCAAGTACTTCTGCCACGACGTGCGCGTGATCCGCCTTCCTCGCCATGGGGCCTCGTGCCCGGTGGCGATCGCCGTGTCGTGTTCGGCCGACCGCCAGGCGCTGGCCAAGATCACGGCCGAAGGTGTGTTCCTCGAGGAGCTCGAGCACGACCCGGCCCGGTTCCTTCCCGAGGTGAACGAGGCCCACATCGGCGGCGACGTGATCTCGATCGACCTCAGCCGGCCCATGGACGAGATCCGCGCCGAGCTGACCCGCTACCCCGTGAAGACACGGTTGTCGCTCAACGGCACGCTCGTCGTCGCCCGCGATATCGCCCACGCCAAGATCGCCGAGCGCCTCGACGCCGGCGAGGAGATGCCCTCGTACCTTCGGGACCACGCGGTCTACTACGCCGGGCCGGCCAAGACCCCGAGCGGTATGGCGTCGGGCTCGTTCGGTCCGACCACCGCCGGCCGCATGGACAGCTACGTCGACAAGTTCCAGGCCGCCGGCGGCTCGATGGTCATGCTGGCCAAGGGCAACCGCAGCCAGGTCGTCACGGACGCGTGCAACACCCACGGCGGCTTCTACCTCGGCTCGATCGGCGGCCCTGCGGCGAAGCTGGCGCAGGACTGCATCCGCCACGTCGAGGTGCTCGACTACCCCGAGCTCGGCATGGAGGCCGTGTGGAAGATCGAGGTCGAGGACTTCCCGGCCTTCATCGTGGTCGACGACAAGGGCAACGACTTCTACGCAGACGTCTCGACGCCGGTCGCCCTCAGGAAGTAGCGCAGGCCCCCAGCCCGGCCTCAGAAGGTCGTCGCTCCGTCGGGCCCGTCGACCGGGTCGGTCTCCCATCCGAAGTCGCCCGTGGTCTCGGGCAGCTCGGCGACGTCGAACACGAACGGGTCGGTGTCGGCGTCGATCTTCTGCACCTTGCTCACGGGTGCGCGGGTGAAGGGGTTGCGGCGGGTCAGATCGATGACGTCGCCCTCGTTGGTGACGTCACCGACGGCCTCGACGACTGGGTCGTCGCTGTCGGCGGGCTCGACGACTTCGGCGTCGGCGACCTCGGCCGCGGTGTCGTCGGCTGAGGCGTGGGCGACCGTGGTGCCATCGGATCGGCCGTCGGACTCGTCGTCGCCGACCGGCTCGGCGTCGTTCGCGGCCGACGCGATCACGATCGGCTCGGCCGCAATCCCCGTACGCAAGCGCGTGCCGACGGCATCGACGGTGCCCCCGAGGTCGGCGAGACCGTCGTGGTAGCGACCGAAGACGGCAGTCAGCGCGTCGAGCTGCTCGAGGATCTCGGAGCGCTGCGCCTGCCAGGCGGCGCTCGCCGCCAGGATCTCGTCCCGTTCGGCGGTGTAGTCCTGGTCCGCCTGCTGGCGCGCCCGGCGGATGATCTCGCTCCGCTGCCGCTCGGCGTCGGCCACGATGGCCAACGCCTCCTCGCGCGCCTCGGCGATGACCGAATCGGCGGTCTGCTGAGCGAACCGCAGCGTGCGGGAGGCACTGTCGACCTCGGGATCCCCGCTCGTCGCCACGGGGGACACCTGGGCGGCCACGAGCTGCTCGACCATCGTCTGCAGGCTGGCGAGCCGGTCCCGGAGATCGTCGTCGGCGGCGTCACCGTTCTTCGTCGCCGTGGCCGTCACCGTGGTCGTGGGCGTGTCGGCGTCGGAGGACGTGGCCGCGGCGGAACGCTGCTCGGCGTCGGCCACCTTCGCGGCGGGCTCCTCGTTGGGGCGGAGGAAGTCCGGGGTCCTGTTGCCCCGACGCTCCGGGGTCGTCGTCGCGATTTCCGCGTTCGTCTCTCGTCGCCTGCGTGCCATGTCGATCTTCTCCCAGCGCCGGGGGTCGCTCCCGCCTGCTGGGCAGGGTACCGATGCCGGCCCGTGCCGCCAAGACGGGATCTACGACAGCGCCGCCGCGACTCGACCCCCACCGACCGGCTCCGCCGCGTGCGCTGATGCATGGCTCAACTCACTGTCAGGGGTCCGTGCTTGACTGGTGGCATGGTCACGAACACCAGTTCGCACTCCGGCGGAGGGCCGAAGAGTCAGCTTGCGGCCGACATCATCGCCGTGGGGTCGACCCTGCGCGGGTTGGTGTCGGGGCTGGAACCGAAGGACGTTCCGTTGCCGTTCGCCCCGGAGGTGCTGGCCGCGTTCGCGGACGTGCAGCGGGTGGCCGAGTCGGGGCGGGTGTTGATGACGGCGCGTGCCGCCCAAGCGCGGGAGTGGGAACGCCAAGGGTACGCGTCCGCTGCTGACTGGCTCGCAGCCCAGCAGGGCACCACGACCGGGCGGGCGCGTGCCGACCTCGAAACGTCCGGGCACCTCGACAACTTGGAAGCAACCGCGGACGCGGTCCGCGCCGGCAGGCTCTCGCCCGAGGCGGCGGGTGCGGTGGCTGACGCGGCGGCAGCGAACCCTGGAGCGGAAGACGACCTGTTGGACCTGGCGCAGCGTGAATCGTTGAAGCGGACCCGTCAGGAGGCGGAGCGTCGCAAGGCCGAGGTTCGATCCGAGGACGAGAAACGTCAGCGCGAGGAGCGGGTGCGGAAGGACCGGAGTCTGCGGTTCTGGTTCGGGAACGGTGCCGGCAACCTCCACGCCACCGGCCCGATCGACGCGTTGAAGGAACTGGAGGCGTTGATCCAGCGTGAGGTCGACCGGAAGTTCCGGGCCAACCGTGATGCGGCAAGTCGGGAGTCGCGGGACAACTACGCGTTCGACGCGCTGATCGACTTGGCCCGCACCGGCGGCACCGGGGCCAACAAGGTTGGCGAACCGGCCGAGGACCGTGCGGAATCGGCGGGCTCGGCGAGTTCGGCAGGGCGGGCCCGGCGGGCGCCGTTGACCCGCCTCACGTTGATCCGGGTCGATCTCGCAGCGTTGCTGCGCGGGAGCGTCGCCCACGGGGAGGTGTGTGAGATCGGTGGGATCGCGGTATCGGTTGCTGAACTCCGGCAGTTGTTGGGCGAGTCGATCATGCAGCTGGTGCTCACCAACGGTGAAGCGGTCATCGACGTCGTGAACCTCGGTCGCAAACCGACCGTCGCGCAGGTGATCGCCAAGCTGTTCGCCGACGCCTGTTGCACCGTTCAAGGGTGCGATCGGGCGGTGCGGCTCGAGTTCGATCACCGCACCGATTGGGCCCGGGTCAAGGTCACCGAGTTGGCGAACCTCGACTTGTTGTGTGATCACCACCACGACCTCAAGACCCTCGAGAAGTGGGCGCTCGTTCCCGGGACGGGACGGCGGCCGATGGTGCCACCGACCGACCGGCGCCATCCC
>CALMLJ010000358.1 GCA_937868025.1 uncultured Acidimicrobiaceae bacterium | reverse complement strand
CGCTGACCACCATCCTCCCGAGCGGCCACCCGCAGACCCAGATCATGTGGGTCGGTGCCGACGAGGACCACGTCCTCATCAACACTGAGGCCGGCCGCCAGAAGTTCCGCAACGTCGAAGCCGACCCGCGAGTCACCGTCTGCATCTTCAACAACGACAACCCCTACCAGTACGTCGAGGCCCGCGGGAAGGTCGTCGGCACGGTCGGTGGCGACGAGGCCCGCGCCCACATCGACGAACTCTCCCAGAAGTACATGGGTGCGCCCTACGGCAACCCCATCGGCCCCGAGGGTCGAGTGATCCTCAAGATCGAGGTCGAGCGCATCCACAAGAACGGGATCGGCTGACGCTGACCCTCCACGGTCGAACCGTGGCGAGATCAGGTCGGGGGGTGGACGGAATCCTCCACCGTTGAACCGTGGGGGATTCCCGCGGACGTGAGCGCGGCGGTCTGGCCCGCCATCCGGCTCACGAGGAGCAGCCCGGCGAACGCACCGACTGCGGCGACGGAAAAAGCCGGGCGGTACGACGAGATCGCAACGACGGCACCGAGCAGCACCGGGCCCAGGCCATTGGCCAGGTCGAACGCGAGCGAGAACGTGCCGACGGCCTGGCCCCGCTCGTTCTCCGGCACGTCCGCCACGACGGCGGACATGAGCGCCGGGAACAGGAGCGACATGCCGAGCGCGAGGCCGAACGTGGCGATCCACAATCCCGGCGCCGCACCCCACGCCGCCATGATCGCCCCGGCACCGCCGAGCAGACACAGCGCGATCGTCGACGCCCGTCGCCAACCGAGCCGGTCGGGCGCCTTTGCAGCGACGATGCGGATCACGAGCACCAGCCCGCCGTACAACAACAGCAGGGGAGCGACGTCGTCGATGCCGATCTTCGGGCCGTACAACGAAACGTAGGTGCTGAACCCGACGAAGGGGAGCAGGCCCAAGAGCAGGATGCCTCCCGGCGCGACCGCCGCGGGGTGGAACAGCCGGAATGGCTGAGGATTGGCCGGCGCGGCCGATGGCGTGAAGAACCCGAGCGCGCTGGCGATGAGTGCCGAGATGCCGGACGCGATGAACAACGGCTGGTAGTCGTGCCCGTCCACGAGTGCCTCGCCGACGAGCGGGCCGAACGCCAGGCCGGCGTACAGGGCGACCGAGAAGTACGACGCGGCCTCACCCCGTCGGGCTTGGGGTGCCATGTCCTGGATGGCCGTCGCCGCGCCCACCCACATCGCCGCCTCGCCGACCCCGGTCACGAACCGCAGCGCGAGGAGCGTCGGGAGCGAGTCGACGAAGGTGTACCCCAACACCGAGATGCCGACGAGGAACGACCCGCCGACGATGAGGATGCGCCGGCCCCGCAGGTCGCCGAGCCGACCGGCGAACGGCCGCAGGATCGCGGCGGCGATCGCGAACGTGCCGATGCCGAACCCGACGGCGACACTGCTGCCGCCGAGCTCCTCCTCGATGAACCGCGGCAGCGTCGGGAGCAACGACCCGAGCGACATGAAGTACGCGAACGTCGACAGGGTGATCGCGATGAACGTCGGGGTGATCAGTCGCTCGGTCGGGTCGTCCATCCGGGGCAACAACGTCGGTGGTCGCAACCGAATTCCGTCGCAGGTGTCACACCACTCGATCGGGGAGCCGAGCGCGTCAGCTCGCGAGTTTTGCCGTACCCATTCCGATGCCGCCCGTGCTCTCGCCGTCCTCGGTGACGGCGAAGCAGCGCACGGCGCGGTCGCCGTTCGACCACTCGTACTCGAGGGGGTACGTCCAGCCGAGTCCGATGCCGTCGGGCAGATCGTCACTGCGTTTGCCGGTCGCCTGGGAGCTGAGCGCCGGGCACAGCTCCTCGGCCAGGGCGCCGAGTGCCTCGTCGCCGGGGTACTGCGTGTCGTTGGACCCCGCCGAGTACGACGCCAACTGCTCGTAGTTGTGGGGTTCGCTGCACGGCACGACGGTGAACGTGTCCCGGGAGTCCGGCGGCTGCTGCTTGCACCAGCTGAACTGCTCGTCGAGCGACCCGGGCTTCGCCAACGCGCCCTTCAGTGTGCCGGTGTAGCTCGACGGAACCTTGAGGCGGTTGCTGAGCACGGCCGAACAGGCCAGCCAGCGTTGGCCGGCCTGCCAGGCGGCGGGGCCGGGAATGAACGACGCGTACTGGATGCCGGTCACCGCGTAGGCCCCGAACGCGCCCTTGGCCACCTGAGCGTCGGTCAACGTCAGCGGGGCCGACCCGAGGAACTCGGTCAGCTGGCCCGGAGCATCGCCATCCCCCTCGCAGGCGCTGACCTGCTCGTCGGCCCCCTCAAGGTTGCGACCCCAGCCGGGGTACGTGTCGTCGGTCGGCGCCGGGATCTCGAGCACCGAGACGACCTCGCCTCCGTGGGGGCCGTCGCACGGCACGATGGCCGGCAGCTGGTGGCTCCCTGCGATCGGCTGCGTCATCGGCTCGAGGCAGTCGCCGACCTCGGGAGCGCCCGCCGACGTCGGAGCGCCGGCGGATGAACCGCCCGCCTTGGCCGCCGTTGTCGTGGCAGTCGACGTGGTCGGTGCGCCCTTGGTCGTGGTGGTCGAGTTGGACGCCTCGTTGCCCGAGCCGCACGCCGCCAGCAGCACCGTCGGAAGCGCGATCAGCGCCAGCAGGCGGGTCCGGGACCGGCCGCGGCTCACGCGGCAACGATCAGGAGCGGCACATCTTCGCCAAGGCGGCGGTCACGCTGAACGGGCATCCGCCGAGGGTAGCGGAGCCTCGGCGAGACCCGTCGGGGAACGTCAGGTCGGTGTGACGGGCACGGTCGCGGCGGTCGTCTCCACCGGTGCGACCGACGTGGTCGGCTTGGGTTTCGGCTTCGGTTTGGCCGTGGTGGTGGGCGCGAGGGTGGTCGGCGGAAGCGTGGTGGTCGTGGTCGACGTCGTGGTGGTGGTTGACGTCGTCGTCGAGGTGGTCGTCGACGTCGTGGTGCGCTCGACGCTCGTGCCCTGCACGTCGACGGGCGAATCGCTCACGTCGTTCTCGTACCACATGTACATGCCGGCACCGACGAGCCCGATGCCCAGGAACACGGCCGGGACGCCGACCATCCGCGAGCGGCGCTTCGCTGCCCGTGCTGCTCGGCGTTCTTGCCGGAACCGTTCCCGGCTCGGCGGTGTGAAGCCATCGTCGCTCACGGACAGCCCCTCCTTCATCCCAGACCGCCGCCAAAACTAGTTCGGGAGTGCTGGGGTTCCGCGGACCCAGGGCCGCCGCCCGGAAGGACAGTTCGTTCGTCGGCGGAGCCGACAGAATTCCGGAGCCACCGAGGTGAAGTTGGCCGAAAACCGCTACTGGTGGAGGTCGCCCTCGGCCACCAGTTTCTCGAGGCACAGGTCGGGTTCCTCGGAGATGAGGCGGTCGAGCCAGTACGTGCTCTCGAACAGGGCGAGCAGCGTGCCGTCGGATCGCTCCAGCACGTCGACACCCCGCATCGCCTTCAGACGTTCGCGGCCCTCCTCGTCGGTGCGCCGACAGACCCGGTACGCCGTCGGGGCCAACTCGATCGGCGCCCCGAACTCGTGCTCGAGCCGGTACGCGACCACCTCGAACTGCATCGGGCCCACCGCAGCGAGCACGGGTGCCTGGTCGCCGGTGTCGGGAGAGCGGAGCACCTGCACCACTCCCTCCTCGTCGAGTTGGGCGACACCCTTGCGGAACTGCTTGTAGCGACCGGTGTCGCGCACGCGAGCGATCGAGAAGTGCTCGGGGGCGAAGCTCGGGATCTGGGGGAACGTGACGGGTTCGGACTCGAACAACGAATCGCCGACCCGGACGTCTCCGGCGTTCACCAGGCCGACGACGTCGCCGGGGAACGCCTCCTCGACCGTCTCGCGGTCCTGGCCGAACACCTGGTGGGCGTACTTCGTCGCGAACGGCTTGCCGGTGCGGTCGTGGGTCACGACCATGCCCCGCTCGAACCGGCCCGAACACACCCGGACGAACGCGATCCGGTCACGGTGCGACGGATCCATGTTGGCCGCGACCTTGAACACGAAGCCCGAGAACGGCGCCTCGAGCGGCCGGATCGTGCCGGCCTTCGTCGGGCGCGGGCCGGGCGGGGGGACCAGATCGATCACACCGTCGAGCAGCTTGCCGACACCGAAGTTGGTCATGGCCGACCCCACGAACGTCGGCGTGGTCTTACCCGCCAGGAAGGTCTCCATGTCGAGCGCCTGGCCCTCGAGCAGATCGAGCTCGTCGACCGCGGTCGACCAGGCTTCCCCCTCCTCGGACGCTGCGTGTTCCGCGTCGACCACTTCTTCGGGAGCGATCTTCGAACCGCGAGCGGTGCGGGTGAACCGCGTGTACTCGCCGGTCCGACGATCGACGACACCGCGGAAGTCGCCGGCGAACCCCACGGGCCACGTGACCGGTGTGGGCTGCACGCCGATCATCGACTCGATCTCGTCGAGGAGTTCCAGGCCGTCACGGCCGGGGCGGTCCCACTTGTTGATGAACGTCAGGAGCGGCAGGCCCCGGTCGCGGCAGACCTCGAACAACTTGAGGGTCTGCGGCTCGATGCCCTTGGCAGCGTCGAGCACCATCACCGCGGCGTCGGCGGCGGTGAGCACCCGGTACGTGTCCTCGGAGAAGTCCCGGTGACCCGGCGTGTCGAGCAGGTTCACGACGCAGTCGCGGTAGGGGAACTGCAGCACCGTCGACGTGATCGAGATGCCACGCTGCTGCTCGAGGGCCATCCAGTCCGACGTCGCCGACCGGCGATCGGCGCGGGCCTTCACCGCGCCCGCGTCCTGGGTGAGCGCGCCGCCGTAGAGCAGGAACTTCTCGGTCAGGGTCGTCTTGCCGGCGTCGGGATGACTGATGATGG
>CALMLJ010000357.1 GCA_937868025.1 uncultured Acidimicrobiaceae bacterium | reverse complement strand
GTGCTCATCGCGACCTGGTGGTCGATCACGCCCGTGTCCCGTGCGCCGTCGCCCCGGGTGGCGGCCAACGCCGGGTCGACCCAGTCACCGGACGGCTGGACCGATCGTGGCTGGGCCGTCCTCGACGACGAGCCGTGGCGCGCGGCGGTGGTGCGCATCACGACCGACCGGTGTGGTGTCGAGATCCGCGGGAGCGGCGTCATCGTCGACGGGATCGTCCTGACCAACCGGCATGTGATCGACGGCGCCGCGTCGGTGCTGCTGACGACGGCGGATGGCACCACCCACCCCGTTCGGAGCATCGGGGTGTCGTCGGACGTGGATCTCGCCCGCCTCGCCGCCGGTGGTCTCCCGCGCGGTCTGTCGCTCGCCGAGGAGCCGTCAGCCCTCGGCGACGGGTACGTGCTGGCCGGGTTCCCGGCTGGTCACGAGTTCTCGCGCCGCGCCGCCGCCATCGCCGAGGTCGACCGGGGGTGGGGGTTCCCCGACCCGGAACGTCGTCTCCGGCTCGACCGTCCGGTCGTTCCGGGCGAATCGGGAAGCGCTGTGATCGACCGCCGCGGCGATGTCGCAGCGCTCGTCTACGCGCGGGCCAACGACGACGGGCACGGCCTGGCCATCGATGCCCTGGAGTTGGACGAGGCCAATCGACGGACGGACAACCAATCGTTCATCGACTGCTGACGGATCACTTCGTGGCGGCGGATGGCTTCGGCGTGCCGATGCCGCCGGAGCAGGGCGCTCCCAGCTCGGGAGTGTTGGGACCTTGGACGTAGGTGTCGATGAAGGCCTGGAACCGGGGATCGCTCGTCGAGTCGAGATCGAGCTGGCGCGACCAGGCCGACAACACGATCTTGGACGTCAGACCGGGATACGGGTTCGCGAGGACGTGCGTCGCGGCGTCGGTCGCGTCGCGGATGGCCGCCACGTCGTCGGCGCCGATCGTCGGATCGAACGCGATCCACACGCCGCCGTGTTCGAGGACGTGCACGGCGAACTCCTCGGGAACCGGTGAGGTGTAGAAGCCGCAGTTCGCCCACTGGGGGAAGTGCTTGCCTCCGACCGCCGGGTTGACCGTGTAGTCGACGCACTCGGTGACGTGGTCCCGCGCCTGGTCGCCGAATTCGAGCACACCGTCCACGCCGTCGTCCGCGGGAGTGCCCGACGGGTCGGCCGACTGGGGCGCGATCGGGCAGTCGGCGAGGGGGCCCCACTCGTCCGACACGGTCGTGGAGAACTCGATCGGCGTTGTGGCGGAACCCGACGGTGTCGCCGCCGTGGTGGTAGAGCCGTCGTCGACGGCGTCGTCGGAGGAGCAGCCGGAACCGATCATCAGCAGCGCGGTCAGCAGTGCCGCCGGCAGGATGGTCGCGAGGTGGGCGCGGCGATGGATCACCCGGGGGAGCGTAGTGACCGATCGAGGTCCGCCCCCGACAACTGCAGCGGGTGTCGATCGAGCAGTCCGGGGTCGAACCGGTCGGCCGCAGCGGCCATCGACTCGCCGGCCGACAGTTCGTCCTCGACCGGCTGACCGCACGAATCGAGCAACCAGCGCGCCACGTCCTCGACCGAGTCGCCGGAGCCCAGCCGATCGCCCAAGGTCACCGCGCCGTGCCGTTTCGCCAGGCGTTCACCGGTCGGGCCGAGGACGAGCGGAACGTGCGCGTACCGAGGTTCGGGCAGGCCGAGGTGCCGTTGCAGATGGAGTTGGCTCGGCGTCGCCGACGCGAGGTCGTCGCCGCGGACCACGATGCCAACCGACTGGGCGGCGTCGTCGACGACGACGGCGAGGTGATACGCCGGGACGCCGTCGTTGCGGCGGACGACAACGTCGTCGGCAGAGCCGGCGACAGGACCGAGCAGAAGATCGTCGAATCCCGCCGGCGCACGATTCGCCCGAATCCGAAGAGCCGGCGGGCGGCCACTCGACTCCAACTCCCGGCGCCGGACGGCGGACAGCCGGCGACACGTGCCCGGATAGCCGTCGAGCACCGGTTGGTTCGGAGCGCTCGCGGCGGCGGCGATCTCCTTGCGCGTGCAGTAACAGGGGTACAGCAGCCCGGCTCGATCGAGGGTCGCGATGGCGTCGTGGTAGAGGTCGAACCGGTCGGACTGGCGCACGACGGGGCCGTCCCAGTCGAGCCCGATTGCGGCAAGGTCACGCAACTGGGACGCCTCGTGCTCCGGACTGGACGTGACCCGATCGAGGTCCTCCATCCGGACGACGAACTCGCTACCGGCGTGCCGTGACCACAGCCACGCGAGCACCGCGGTGCGGAGGTTGCCGAGGTGGAGGTCGCCCGTGGGGCTGGGTGCGAATCGTCCGACGGCCACGGGCGACATGATGCCAGCGTTCTCCGAGCCCATCGGGGGACGGAGTCCTAGGGTACGGAGATGCCCCGCCTCCGCGAGATCCCACGTGACGAAGTGACGGCCCCGGTCGTCACGATGATGTACGACTTCCTGTTCGGCGAGCGCGATCCGGTGGCCGAGCCGGGTACGACCACCGGCACCCCTGGTGACTGGTGGACCGTCTTCGCCAACTCCCCCGACATCTTCGAGCACGCGGTGCAGGGCTTCGGTATCTACCGAAGCTCGCGTCGCCGGCTCGACCCGGTGCTCCGCGAGCTCGGGCAGACCCGGGCGGGGTGGGCGGTCGGCAGCCAGTTCGTCTTCTCCCAGCACTGCAAGTCCTGCCGGTTGCTCGGTATGAGCGAGTCGAAGATCCAGGCGATCGCCTACTGGCAGGCGTCCGACGAATTCACTCCTGTCGAACGCCTGGTACTCGCGTACACCGATGCGCTCGCCGTCTCCGGTGGTCGAATGCACGACCAACTGTTCGCTGCACTCCGTGAGCACCTGAGCGATCTGGAAATCCTCGAACTCACCTACATCACCTCCCTCTACGTCATGCACGCGATCATGAGCAAGGCCCTCCGGACCGAGTGGGACAACCGTGCCGACCCGATCGTCGAGGTCGAGGGTCCCGAGGGGTTCCAGGGGTACGACGTCGGCGCGGCCATCAGCGGGGGAGCGGCGGAGTGAGCGCCGAGGCGGCATCGCTGACCACCGCGGAGGCCGACGGTCTGCTGCTGGCCGTTGTGCTCGACGACGAGACTCGCCAGGACCCCGTCCCGGTCTACCGGCGACTGCTCGCGGAATCGCCGCGGTGGGAGAGCGCCACCGGCATGACGATCCTCGCCGGCTACCACGACGGTCTCGAGTACCTGCGGAATCCGCACTGGGGTCGCGCCGAGGTCGACATGGACCTCCCGCCCACGCTCAATGGTTCGGCCCGTCGGTCCGATCGCGACACGACCACGATGCTGTTCCTCAATCCGCCCGACCACACGCGGATCCGTTCATTGGTGGCGCGGGCGTTCACGCCGCGACGCGTCGAGGAGCTCCGCGGCCGGATCGACGAACTCCTGGCCCCGATCCTCGACGAGGTCGCCGACGCCGGGGAGTGCGACATCATGTCGACGCTCGCGGTCCCGTTCCCCGTCGCGGTGATCTCCGCGTTGCTGGGCGTTCCTCAGGATCCGACCGGGAACTTCACGAGCCTGGTCCGGGACATGACCTCGTTCATCGACGCCGCCGCGGACGAGACCGCGATCACTCGGGCCGAAGCGGCGGCGGTACAGATGGCGGGCTACTTCCTCGAGATGATCGAGGAGAAGCGGGCAACGCCCGACGACGGTCTGCTGTCGGCGCTGATCCAGGTCGAGGCCGAGGGGGAACGCCTGTCGGAGGACGAACTGTTGGCCAACACGCTCCTCATGTACGCCGCCGGGTTCGAAACGACGTCGAACCTCATCGGCAACGGTCTGCGGGCGTTGCTCGCTCATCCCGACGAGCTGGCGCGCCTGCGGTCCGATCGGTCGCTCATGAGTTCGGCCGTGCAGGAGATCCTGCGCTTCGACAGCCCGGTGCAGTTGAACGTGAGGTTCGCGCTGCAGGACGACCAGCTCTTCGGAGCCCCGGTGCCGCGCGGTACCGCGGTCATGATCCTGCAGGGATCGGGCAATCACGACCCGGCGGCGTACGACCGTCCGGAACGGTTCGACGTGGGGCGATTCGCCGGCGAGGGCGTTCCGGCGCCGTTGAGCTTCGGCTGGGGTGCTCACCACTGCCTCGGGGCCCACCTGGCGCGAGCCGAGGGCGAGATCGTGCTCGGCGCGTTGCTCGACCGCTTCGAACACATCGAGGTCGTGGGCACCGAGCCGCGTTATCGGCCGAGCTTCACCTTGCGCGGTCTCGACCAGATGACGTTGGCCGTCTCCTGAGAC
>CALMLJ010000356.1 GCA_937868025.1 uncultured Acidimicrobiaceae bacterium | reverse complement strand
TCGATGTGCTTGTCGTGGATCGACACACCCTGGTCGCGGTACACCTTCTGGACCTGGTCCACGAGGTACTGCTGGGTGGCGCGAACGCCCTTGATCTCGAGGAGCTCCTTGGGATCGCGAGGACCTTCGACCAGTGCGTCACCAGCGGTGATCTCCTGACCGTCCTTGATCTCGAGACGGGACTCCCGCGGGATCGAGTAGACGTCTTCCTCGCCATCGTCGCTGACGATGATGATCACACGACCCTTGCCGTCGTCCTCGCCGATGCGGATGACGCCGGAGGTGCGGGCGAGCACCGCCTTGTTGCGGGGCGTACGGGCCTCGAACAGCTCGACGACTCGGGGGAGACCGCCGGTGATGTCACCGGACGCACCGGCGATACCGCCGGTGTGGAAGGTACGCATCGTCAGCTGCGTTCCGGGCTCGCCGATCGACTGGGCAGCGATGACACCAACGGCCTCGCCGACCTCGATCGTCTTGCCCGTCGCCAACGACGTGCCGTAGCACGCTGCGGAGACACCGAGCTCGGACTCGTCGGTCAAGGGCGAGAGCACCCGCACCCGGTTGACGGTGCTGTCGTCGCGGATGGCCGCCATGATCTCGAGGGTGACCTCGGTGCCGGCCTCGTACACGGTGCCGTCGGCGAGGGTGACGTCGTCGGCGAGCACACGGCTGAACAACCGGTTCTCGAGGTAGGTGCGCTTGGCCGCGGTCTCGGGGACCACGTCCTCGAGCCAGAGCCCGCGCACCGACGGTGCCGCGAACGGATCCTCGGAGTTGATGATGAGCTCCTGGGCGACGTCCACGAGACGACGCGTCAGGTAGCCGGAGTCAGCGGTACGGAGCGCCGTGTCGACGAGGCCCTTACGTGCACCAGGGGTGGCGATGAAGTACTCGAGCACGTCGAGGCCCTCACGGAAGTTCCGCTTGATGGGACGGGGAATCATGTCGCCACGGGGGTTGGCCACGAGGCCACGCATGCCGGCGATCTGACGGACCTGCATCATGTTGCCGCGAGCACCCGAGCCCACCATCATCTCGATGGGGTTGAACTGCTGGCTCTTGAGGAGCGTCTCCATGGCCTTGGTGACCTCGGTGGTCGCCTCGGACCAGATCTCCACTTCCTTCTGAATGCGCTCGCCGTCGGTGATGATGCCCCGACGGAACTGCTTCTCGACCTTGTCGGCCTCGGCCTCGTGGCGCTCGAGGATCTCAGCCTTCTCGTTCGGCGTCTTCACGTCGTTGATCGAGATGGTGATGCCCGAACGCATCGCGAAGTTGAAGCACAGCCCCTTGAGGCCGTCGAGCGAACGAGCGACGACCGCCTTGGGGAACTCCGACGCCAAGCGGTCGACGATCTCGCCCATCTCCTTCTTGGTGATGAGCTTGTTCACGAAGCCGAAGTCCTCGGGGAGGACGCGGTTGAAGAACAGGCGACCGGCGGTCGTGGGCGTGTACTTCGCGCCCTCGCCGTTGGCCGGGCTGATCAACAGGTCGGGGCGACGGTAGAAGATCGGCGTGTGCAGCTTGAGGGTGCCGTCCTCGTAGGCACGCTCGACCTGCTCCATCGTGCGGAACGTCCGGGGATGTTCGGCGGAGTCCTCGACCAGCTCGGTCAGGTAGTACGCACCGATGATCATGTCCTGGGTCGGCGTGACGAGCGGGCGGCCGTGGGCCGGGGACAGCACGTTGTTCGACGAGAGCATGAGCACGCGGGCCTCGGCCTGGGCCTCGGCGGACAGGGGCAGGTGGACCGCCATCTGGTCGCCGTCGAAGTCGGCGTTGAACGCCGTGCAAACGAGGGGGTGGACCTGGATGGCCTTCCCCTCGACGAGCACCGGTTCGAACGCCTGGATGCCGAGGCGGTGCAGCGTGGGAGCACGGTTGAGGAGCACGGGGTGCTCCCTGATGACGTCCTCGAGCACGTCCCAGACCTGGGGCCGACGACGCTCGACCATGCGCTTGGCGGACTTGATGTTCTGCGCCAGCTCACGATCGACCAGGGTCTTCATCACGAACGGCTTGAACAGCTCGAGCGCCATGAGCTTCGGCAGGCCGCACTGGTGCAGCTTGAGCGTCGGGCCGACGACGATGACCGAACGGCCGGAGTAGTCGACGCGCTTGCCGAGCAGGTTCTGACGGAACCGGCCCTGCTTGCCCTTGAGCATGTC
>CALMLJ010000355.1 GCA_937868025.1 uncultured Acidimicrobiaceae bacterium | reverse complement strand
ACGCCGAGGATGTCCTTGCCGACCTCGGTCCAGCGGGTCGGCTCCGACGCGACCGACTTGGCCAGCAGGTCGAGCACGACGTTCCACTCGTCGGAGTTGGACTCGTGGGGCTCGGGGACCGAACCGTGCGCTTCGTACTCGGTGCCCTTGTGCACGAGCATCGTGGCGTCGCCGCCGTCGTCGAGGATCATGTTCGGGCCCTTGCCGTCGGGCCAGCGGAGCGCCTGGTCGGTGCACCACCAGTACTCCTCGAGCGTCTCACCCTTCCAGGCGAACACCGGCACACCGGCCGGCTGGTCGACGGTGCCCTCGGGGCCGACGACGACCGCAGCAGCGGCATGATCCTGGGTCGAGAAGATGTTGCAGCTGACCCAGCGCACGTCGGCACCGAGGGCCGTGAGCGTCTCGATGAGCACCGCGGTCTGGATCGTCATGTGGAGGGAGCCCATGATGCGGGCGCCCTTCAGGGGCTGGCTGTCGGTGAACTCGGCTCGGGTGGCCATGAGGCCGGGCATCTCGTGCTCGGCGAGGTTGATTTCCTTGCGGCCGAATCCGGCCAAGGACAGGTCTGCGACTTTGAAGTCCATGTGTGCGCGCCTCCGCGACAAATCGTGTGCGGTGCTCTCGGCGCCGACGGTCTCGGCGCACGCGGGTCACCGCTCGTGTGTGAAGTGTGCGTGGCTGGGGTCATCAGACACCGGGTACACGGCAGCCCGTACGACGCGACAGCGTAGGCCATCACAGCGAGCGGGGGCGGATCAGTCGGTGTAGCGGCTCGTGATCGGCGTGGGACCGGGGTCGATGTCGGCGCGTGCCGCCATCTCGAGGGAGACCAGCTCGCCGTACAACATGAGGTCGAACAGCGCCCCGACGGCGGTCGTCGCGCCGCTGGTCACGGGGTGCACACCGGCGACGATCTCGTCGCAGGTCTCGGCGGTGACGTCGAGGCGGTGAGCCTGGTCGGAGGTTTCGAACCCGTGCCGAAGGACCGCGAGCGTGAACACCTGCCGCGTGACGTCGCCGTGCTGGGCCCACCCGCAGACCTCGTCATGGTCGAGACCGGGGACCGAGTTCGCGAATGCCGGCGCCTTGGCATTGCGGTTGATCGAGTGTTTCCACGACGCCGCTGCTGCCGCGCCGACCGCCCCGCCGCCGTAGACGAGCGACATGGTGCGGCCGATCCGCTTGGCGAGCCGATCAGCGGGCGACGGCGACGCCGAGAGTTCCGCCAGACGGGCATCGAGCAGATCGCACGCGGCCTCCATGTCGGCGATGAGCCCAGGGGCCAGACCGAACTGGTCGAGCGCGGCCAGCGCCGCCGCCGCTTCCACGATGGGTGCCGGCCGGTCGTGGACCGCTCCGCCGACGGCGATGATCGGGACACCGGCGACGGTCGTGTCGGTCACGAGCCGTTCGGCCACACCGGCGTCGAGCGCCACGACGAGGGTGGACGGACCGACCCACACCGGCAGCGGTTCGTCGACGAACGTGATGACCGGGCGCGCCACCGCGGTGGTGGCGATCGCCGCCACCGTCGTGGCGGTCAGCTTCGACCGGGCCGACGCCGCGAGCACTACGGCGCCGAGGTCGAGGTCGTTGGGCACGCCGGAGCGACGCGCCACGTCCAAGGTGGCGCGGACCGCGGCGGGCACGAGCCGGGCTGCGGCGTAGGCGCCCTCGCTGTCGAGGATCTCCTGCGTCAAGAGGCCACGAAGTTGAGTTCGATGCCGTCGGCCTTCGCCTTGGCGACCAGACGCTCGTCCTCGGCGGCAGACACCGACTCGGCTTCGTCGATCAACATGACGGGGATGCCGTCCTTGATCTGGTAGCGCCGCTTGAGGCGCGGGTTGTAGAGGGTGTCCTCGTCCTCGAAGTAGTAGAGGGGACCCTTGTCCTCGGGGCAGGCGAGGAACTCGAGGAGGCGGACGTCGGAGATGGCCATGGCAGGAGATCCTACCGGCGACCACCCCACCCCCGGAAACCTGTCTCAGAGGCCGAAGTGGGCCTTCACCTCGGCGACCCGGGCGGCAACCGCCTCGTCGTCGGCCGCTTCGAGGTTGAGGCGGAGCAACGGCTCGGTGTTGGAGGGGCGAAGGTTGAACCACCAGTCGCCGTGGTCGACGGTCAGCCCGTCGAGGCGGTCCTGCTGCACACCGGCGTAGGCCGCCGCGACTCGCTCGATGACCTCGCCCGTGTCGGGCACCACCGTGTTGATCTCGCCCGACGCGGCGTACCGCTCGTAGGGCTTGCGCAGCTCGCTCAGCGGCAGGTTGCGGATCGAGAGTTGCTCGAGCACCAGCACGGCGGCGATGAGGCCCGAGTCGGCGCGGAAGTTGTCGGCGAAGTAGTAGTGCGCCGAGTGCTCGCCCCCGAACACCGCGCCCGACGACGCCATGATCTCCTTGATGAAGCTGTGACCGACCCGGGAGCGAATGGGCTCGCCACCGGCCTCGACCACGACCTCGGCCACGGCCTTGGAGCAGATGAGGTTGTGGACGACCTTGCCCCCGGGCTTCGACTTCAAGATGGCGTCGGCGAGGATCGCGGTCGTGGTGGAGCCGGACAGGCCGACCCCCTGCTCGTCGACGAGGAAGACGCGGTCGGCGTCGCCGTCGAACGCCAGCCCGATGTCGGCACCGACCTCGAGCACCCGGGCCATGAGGTCACGCTGGTTCTCGGGCTGGATCGGATCGGCGGGATGGTTCGGGAACGTGCCGTCGAGCTCGCCGTACATGACCTCGAGGTCGAACGGGAGGCCGTCGAACACGGCGGGAACGACGAGGCCGCCCATGCCGTTGGCGGTGTCGGCCACGACCTTCAGCGGCCGGAGCGCCCCGACATCGACGAACGAACGCACGTGGTCGGCGAACGCGCCGAGCACGTCGCGGCGGGTCACCGTGCCCGTGGTCGC
>CALMLJ010000354.1 GCA_937868025.1 uncultured Acidimicrobiaceae bacterium | reverse complement strand
TCTTGCCGTTGCGGATCTCGGCGACGTCCTCGAGCGGAATCTCGATCTCGTAGATGCGCTCCTCCATGTTCATGGAACGCGTGCGAGCCTCGAGGTTCTGGCGAACCTTGTTCTCGTAGCCCGACTGCGAGTGGAGCACGTACCAGCGACCGGGACGGTCGTAGGCGCTCTGCGGACGGACGGGCGCCTCCAGGAGCTCGTCCTCGTCGATGACATCGTCGTCGGCCGACACGACGTCGCCGGACGACGTCGTGTCGTCGGTCTCGTCGGCAGCGCCGCCGGACTCCACCGTGCCGGAGTCGGCATCGGTCGCGTCGGTGGTGACCTCCGACTCGGAATCGGTGGGGCTCGCGCCCTCGTCGTTGGGCTCGGTGGTCTCGTCGGTCTGGCTCATGGCTCGCTTCAGAAGAACAGGGACGCGGCGTGGGCCGCGGCGCTCGAGGTGGCGGAGGACGGCGCCGGGAACAGGAACTCGGTCAGCTGGCCGAACCCGAGGTCGATGAAGAAGATGAAGGCGCCCAGCACGAGGATCGCGATGAAGACGATCAGCGACAGACGCAGAGTTTCGGCACGTGTCGGCCACGCGACCTTCTTGAGCTCGGCGCGGACCTCCTTGCCGAACTGCACGGGACCCACGCGGTCCTCACGGGTGCGTGTCGGCGGCTCGCGACGTTCGCGGACCGGCGTACCGTCCGCGGCGAGCTGTCCGGCCCGCTGCATCGCTCGCTTCTGTTCTCGGTTCATTGCCATGTCGTTGTCACTACCAGTGTGATGGACACGAGGTCGCTGGGTGGTTCGGGGCCGCGGCTGACGGCTCGGCGGAGCAGGGCAGGAGGGACTCGAACCCCCAACCTACGGTTTTGGAGACCGTTGCTCTACCAATTGAGCTACTGCCCTCGGGCCCGGAAGCCGCCGGCAGACTAGCAGCCGGATGCTTCGGGAAGTTCGGGAGATCCGGCGGCCGCAACCGCCGTCGGCCCCGGGTGGGGTGGACTAGCGCGTTTCCTTGTGCACCGTGTGGGTTCGGTCCCACTTGCAGTACTTCTTGAGCTCGATGCGCTCGCGCTGGTTGTTCTTGTTCTTGTTCGTGATGTAGTTGCGCCGCTTGCAGACGGTGCACTCAAGCGTGACGTGAACCCGCTTGTCGTTGGCCATGGGACGTCCTGTACGTAGAGATCGGACCGAGCCCTCGGCGCGCTGCGGTCGAGCGGCCCCGGGGAATCGGTGGTGGCGCGGGCGGACCCCGAGACACGAGGGAACAGCCTAGGCCTTGGGACGCCGAGAATCCAAGCTGCCCGCCAGGACGCGAAGAGCCCCCGCTGCCGAAGCAACGGGGGCCCTCACCAAACCAGGAACAAACGCTCCTACTTCAAAATCTTGACCACACGACCGGCGCCCACCGTCCGACCACCCTCACGGATCGCGAACCGAAGCCCCTCATCCATCGCGATCGGAGCGATCAACTCCACCGTCATCTCCGTGTTGTCACCAGGCATACACATCTCCGTACCCGCCGGCAGGCTGATGTTGCCCGTCACATCGGTCGTCCGGAAATAGAACTGCGGCCGGTAATTCGTGAAGAACGGCTTATGACGGCCACCCTCCTCCTTCGACAACACGTAACAGTTCGCCTCGAAGTTCGTGTGCGGCGTAATCGACCCCGGCTTCGCCAGAACCTGACCCCGCTGCACATCCTCCTTCTTCGTCCCACGAAGCAACGCACCAATGTTGTCCCCCGCCTGGCCCTCATCGAGGAGCTTGCGGAACATCTCAACACCAGTACACGTCGTCTTCTGCGTGTCCTTCAGACCAACGATCTCAATGTCATCACCCGTGTGAATGATGCCCTGCTCGACCTTGCCCGTCACCACCGTGCCACGACCCGTGATCGAGAACACATCCTCGATCGGCATCAAGAACGGCTTGTCCAGATCACGAATCGGCTCAGGAATGTACGAATCGACAGCATCCATCAACGCCATCACCTGATCCTGCGCCGCACTGTCACCCTCGAGGGCCTTCAGCGCCGACACCGGCATCACCGGAATGTCATCACCAGGGAACTCGTAGCTGCTCAACAACTCACGAACCTCGAGCTCAACCAGCTCGAGCAGCTCCTCATCATCGACCATGTCGACCTTGTTCAACGCAACCACGATCGCCGGCACACCCACCTGGCGGGCAAGAAGCACATGCTCACGCGTCTGAGGCATCGGACCATCAGCAGCCGACACCACCAAGATCGCACCATCAACCTGGGCAGCACCCGTGATCATGTTCTTGATGTAATCCGCGTGACCCGGCATATCCACATGCGCGTAGTGACGGTTCTCCGTCTCATACTCCACATGCGACACGTTGATCGTGATACCACGCTCACGCTCCTCAGGAGCCTTGTCGATGTTCTCGAACGCCGTGAACGAGTTTCCCGGCACCCGATCGAACAACGTCTTCGTGATCGCCGCCGTCAACGTCGTCTTGCCATGATCGATATGGCCCATCGTCCCCACATTCACGTGAGGCTTGTTCCGCTCGAACTTCTCCTTGGCCAT
>CALMLJ010000353.1 GCA_937868025.1 uncultured Acidimicrobiaceae bacterium | reverse complement strand
GTTCGTTCTCCCTCCGACGCGCGGTCACCGCTGCGATCGCCGTCGCCGCGCTCGGTTCGGCCTGCGCCGCCCCGCCGCCCGTCGGCAAGTTCGCCGATCTCGATCAGCGGGTCGAGCGCATCGACGACCTCACCTACGGGGCAGCGATCGACGAGTTCGGTGATCTGGAGACGCTCGATCTCACCATGTTCCGCCCGACCGCTGGCGACGAGCCCCGGCCGGCCATCGTGTTCATCCACAGTGGTGCCTTCACCGGTGGGTACCGCAGCGAGCAGGACTCGATGGCCCAGGAGTTCGCCGAGCGTGGCTACGTCACGGTGACGATCACCTATCGCCTGCACGAGGGCGCGTGGATCTGGTTCAACTCGCCGTCCGACGTCGCACTCGGCGCTGCCCGCGACGCCCGTCACGATGCCCAGGCCGCCGTCCGTTACCTGCGAGCCAACGCGGCGGAGTACGGCATCGATCCGGGTCGCATCGGTGCGGTCGGGTACTCGGCCGGCGCGATCACCGCGATCGGCGTCGGTCAGCATCCCGAGGATCCGGGCGACAGCGGAACGCCGGGCGTCTCGTCGAAGATCTGTGTTGCGGTCTCCCTGTCGGGCATCGCTGTCGAGGGCGACATCGAGGCAGACGACGCGCCGGTCCTCATGTTCCACGGCGGGGATGACTTCATCGTGCCGGTGTCCTACGCACGCCAGACGGCGTGGAAGGCGGCAGTCGCCAAGCGACTGGTCGACTACGTCGAGTTCCCCAAGATCGGCCACACCGTTCCCCAGCAGCGCAGCAAGGAGCTGACGCCCGAGCTGGTGCGGGTGCTGCGCGAGTACCTGGTCGAGAAGCCACCCTGCGTCTGAGGACGTTCGGCGGTCGACGCCGGACCTTCGAGCTGAAGTGCGACCAGAACGGCGCGGGCCGGTGGCCCGCCCCGGGTACGAGATTCGTGTTTGACTGCCCAGATGTCCGCCCTGCCGCTCATCCCGCCACCCTCCCGCGCCGAGGTCATGGCCGCGGCTGCTCGACACCTCCCAGACGGTCAACTCGCCGATTTCGAGCGCATGCTCCGGCCGACGATCGGTTTCGTTCGCTCCGACGCGGCGGGAGTGTCACGGTTCGGCGGTCACGCTGTGCTCCCCGGTGGCCGCTCGTGGCCGACGTGGAACGGTCGACCCCTGCAGTTCCTCGCGCTGATCGATCTCGCCGGGCTCGCCGGGCTGCCGTCCGACCTCGCTCTGCCGTCGATGGGAACGCTCAGCGTCTTCTTCGATCACGAGGAGCAACCATGGGGCTTCCGACCCGAGGACCAGGGGGGATGCCAGGTGTTCTACGACCCGAGCGGCGCGACCATGACGATCGAGCATCCTGCGGGTGTTGACGCGTTCACTGCTGTGTCAGTCGCTCCTCGGGCGGGTATGAGCGTGCCCCACCCGTGGGAGGAAGGCGTGGACGCGTTGGGTGAGGAGGCCTCGGATCTGGTCTTCGCGGTGCTCGAGGATCTCGACGGCGACGGCGATCGCGTCGACCACCGGCTCGGCGGGTGGCCATCGATCATCCAGTCGCCGATCTGGCTGGAGTGTCAGCTCACCGCAAACGGCGTCGACACGGGTGGTCCCGCCGGGTACCAGGGCGACCGGGTAGAGGCGCTGCGGGCCGGCGCGGCGGACTGGCAACTGCTCCTGCAGGTGGACTCCGACGAGGCGTCGGGGTGGATGTTCGGAGACATCGGCCGGCTGTACGTCTGCATTCGTCGGCAGGATCTGGCCGAGCTCCGGTTCGACCGGTGCTGGACGGTCCTGCAGTGCTATTGAGTCGTCCAGCCGTCGTTCGGTCCCTCAGCCGAGGACGACGGCTGTGAGCGCGACCGTCGCCTGGCGACGGATGATCTCGGTGTCGAGATCGGGCTCGAAGATGTGCCGCAGGAACCCGGCGAAGAGCTGTCCGATCAGCATCTGGGCGACGGCCTCGGGCTCACTCGCCTCGGGCAGCGCGATCTTGAGCCACTCGGTGAGGCCGGGGCCGATGACGTCGAGCAGGTCCTTGCCGACGGGCAGCACCATGGCCTCGCCACGGAGGCCCTCCCCGAGCAGCACGCGCCACACCGGCTCCTCCGCCAACGCCCCCTCCCAGATCTCCCGGAACATACGTTCCAGTCGATCGGGAGCGGGGAGTGACGGGTCGATCTCGGGGATCTCGGCGAGCCGGGCCCCGTATTGCCGTTCGTCGACGACGGCTGCCACGAGGGCATCCTTCGAGTCGAAGTAGTGGTAAATGGCCGCGACGTTGAGCCCGCAATCCTTGGCCAGCATCCGCATGGACATGCCCGACGCACCGTTGGAGGCGATGAGTCCGAGCGCGACATCCAAGATGTGCTCCCGTTGGTTGGGACGGGCGGCGGTGGCGGTGGGTGGCGGGCTCAAGTGGTCCAGTCTGGTCGGTCGCGGCCGAGACCGTCAGGAATGGTCGACGGGACATCCACCGGCGGTGAAGGTGGCCGGCATGTGCTGGAGAGCGAGCACCAGCGACGACTCGCCGCGGGGGATCGGCGCACCCTCCGTGATCTGGATGTCGGGCAGGCGGGTCAACAGCTCCTGGAACACCAGCTTGACCTCCATGCGGGCGAGGTTGGCGCCGAGGCAGAAGTGGGGGCCGATGCCGAACGCGAGGTGCGGGTTGACGTCGCGTTCGAAGTCCAGGACGTTGGGGTTGTCGAGGGCTCGCTCGTCACGGTTCGCCGAGGGGTAGAGCATGAGGACGCGGTCGCCCTTCTTGAGGTCGGTGCCGCGGTAGGTGTGGTCCTCGGTGACGGTGCGGATGAAGCCGAGCACGGGGGAGACGTAGCGGATGAGCTCGTCCACGGCGCGATCCATGAAGTCGTCGACGTCGAGGTTGTCGAGCATCAGCTTCTTCTGGTCCGGGAACTGGCTGAGCGCCAACATGCCGCCGGAGATGGCGTTGCGGGTGGTCTCGTTGCCGGCGACCATGAGCACGGCGAGGAAGGCGAACAGCTCGTCGTCGCTGAGCGAGCTCTTCTCGCGCATGGCGGCGATCGTTGCCTCGTCGACGCCCTGATAGGCCTTGAACTCCTTCTCGAGGGCGCCGTCGTCGTACGCCTGCGTGAGGATGGAGATGAGATCGTTCTGGGGGTTGGCGCGCCGCTCGGCGATCAGCGAGATGCACATTCCGGCGAACTCGCCGAACGCCTCGGCGGCAGCGAGGAGGACGGGGTCGTCGCCTTCGGTGTGCCCGTCGCCGGCCATCATGTTGTCGGACCAGCGGTACATGTTCATGCGCAGCTCGGGGTCGAGGCCCATGAGCTCACAGATGATGATGAGCGGCACGTGGATGGCGAACTGCTCGACGAAGTCGATCTCGCCCTGGTCGACGATGCCGTCGATGATCTCATTCGCGAGGTCGCGAACGTGGGGCATCATGTCGCGCACGCGGCGCGGGGTGAATCCGGCGTTGATCAGGCGCCGGGTGGCGACGTGCTCGGGACCGTCGAGGGTGATGATCGACATGTCGCCGGCGATCTTGGGCCGGACGCCGAAACCCGAGATGTACAGCTGGTTGTCCCGGCTGATGTGGAACACGTCCTCGTGCCGAGGGGCGATGTAGAAGTCGTTGTGGGCGTCGTAGTGCAGCGTGTCGAGGTCGCGTAGCGCGGCGTACATGTCCCAGGGGTCGTCGAACACCCCGGGATCGGTGAAGTCGATGGCGTCGAGGTCGACGGCCTTGCGGTCACGGTTGGGGCTGGACGGCGTGAAGACAGGCGTGCTCATGCGGTCACTGTAACCAATTGAACGTTCGTTGAGGAGATCGGACCGCGAAAAAGAGTCGAAGGTCCCGAGTTCGATGTCTCGAGCCCGAGGTGCCGAGCCCGAGGTGTCGACGGCGTCAGTCGTTGGCGGCGATCCCCGGCTCGAGCGGTGCGCCCTCGGCGGTGATCTGATCCTTCAGCGCAACGAACGTCACCTGCAGTTGCTGCAGAGCCTGTAGCAGCACCTGCTCGTTGTCGCCGAACTCCTTGCCGATCCGGTCGAGCACCGCCCGCAGCGCCTCGATGGCGACGGTGGCCTCGACGAAGTTGGGCGGGTTCTCGC
>CALMLJ010000352.1 GCA_937868025.1 uncultured Acidimicrobiaceae bacterium | reverse complement strand
CAACACCGACGAGGTCCCCGTCTTCGCCGCCCCACCAGGAGCATTCCCACCACCATGACCAAACACACCCCAACCCGAACCCGACACCTCACCACCCTCGCCGCCCTCGCCACGATTGCCACCCTCGCCACCCTGACCGCGTGCGACCCCGCCCTCGACAAGAAGGAGGTGCTCCTGTGGGCCATCGAGCTGCAACTTCCCACCGACCAACCCCCACCAGCGCGCCTCACCCTCACCCTCCACATCAGCCAACACGACGCCACCGCCACCGGCCTCCCCACCGAACTCGTCTTCGACGGCGGCCAGACCGACCCCACCTGGCGCGCCAGCGGCGCAACCAAATGGGTCGACTACTCAGGAACCAAAAAGTCCTGGTGCTTCCGCGACCCCCTCACCCTCCACAACAGCACCGCCAACACCACCACCGAACTCGCCCCCGCCGGCACCTGCACCAACACCTACGACGTCCCCGTCTTCGCCGCCCCACCAGGAGCATTCCCACCACCATGATGTGTAGTTCTTCCTAAGTACACGAAAGTTGGTGGAAGGTACCGTCGCTCCGATGCCAGCACACCGCAGTTCCAACCTTCGCAGGTACCTCACGCTGGCCATGGCCGTCGGCGCACTGCTGGCCGCATGCACACCCCAACCATCCGGCCCGACCGAGCCGACCTCCACAACAACGGCCTCGTCCACCACTACGGTGCCCGGTCCTGCGGCCTCGATCTCGCTCACGATCCCCTTACCGGGGTCGGAGTTGGATTCGTCGTTCGCCGCTGCGGTCGACGTCGAGTCACCGCCACCGGGGGGATGGATTCGCTACTCGCTCGCCGGCTCCGTCGTGTTTCAGGAGGCAGCGGGAGTAACGACCACCGTGCTGGACGGCGGCACAACGACCGGCCCCGCCGAGCTCTTGGTCGAACTGCTCGACGATCACAACAACGTCGTCGCAAGCGACTCCACCGGGGTGCTTCTCCTCGGCACGCCGGTGCCGTCACTCGACGACTTGCACGCCGCGTTCGAGCGGGCGGAACTCTCCCCCGACCAACTGCTGCTCCGCGGCGCCGCCGCCATCATGGCCATGGACCAAGCCGAGGACCACATCGGCGAGCTCACGCCAATCGTGCTCTCGCTGGCCGCCGCCGCGTACAGCTCGGCGCTGCCCGAAGCTCAACGGGCATTCGCCGCGCTGAGTGGCGGGACCGAACTCGGAGGAACCTCGATCAGCGGCGTCCTGCGGCGCGGGCGGCCGACGACCCCGACTGCCCACTCCTGCAGGGACTGACGTGGGGGTTCGGGCTCATCTGGAACGACGACTTTTGTTCGTACCTGGTTCAACCGGGCGACCTCGCCGACCGCCTGCCCGACAGTGTCGATCCCGCCGATCTCGTTTCGCTGCGGTTCCTCGTCGATCCCCGACTCGACGACACCGACCTCGACAGCGACGGAATCGACGACGCAGTGCTCACCGGTGACGACACCCCAGATGTCGTGGAGCGGGCCGCGATCAAGCTCTGGAAGGCCCAGGCGGTGTGGTCCGAGATGGGGTTCGTCCTACCGCAAGAGCACCGCGGTGGCACGCCGGTCACCATCGTCGTCACCAACAACAACCTTGCGGGGTACTCGTCGCCGTTCGCGGTGACCCGGCCCGGTACGAACCTCGGCCACATGATCCGGGTGTCAGGGCCGAAGGGCCACCTGGCGAGCATTGTGGTCCACGAGTTCTTCCACACCCACGAGTGGTCGTGGATCAACTGGAACGCCGATATCGGGCTGGGCGACGACGGGCGGGGCGTGACGTTCTACGAGTCGGCTGCCAACTGGGGCCGCGAGCAGTACGCGGCCCGCTACGAGCCGTCGCTCGATGGGGACTTCACGCAAGCTGTCGACGAGTGGCTCAGCCAGCCGGCCCGAGCGTTCCTCACCCGCGCCGCCAAAGCGACACCGGGCGCCCAGGCCTACGGATGGTTCACCGCCCTCGAATGGCTCGACGAGCACGGTGGCGCCGACGAGTTCGACACCTCCGGGCTGATCCGCGACACGCTCCGGAGCTACACCGACCACTCCTTCGGTGCCGAACCGATCGACCTGATCTCCGACCAACTCGACCGCGGCGCGTACGCCACCGACGACACGTACCGCACCTCCCTCGCCTGGCCCCGCATGTGGACGGCGCTCTACCTCCTCCGGGACGGTGCCACCCAGGCCGACGTGTTCGCCGAGCCCGAGTGGCGTTGGTCGATGTTCTGGAACCATCCGCTGGAACGATTGAGCGACGAGCTCGATCGAAGCCCAGCCACGAAGCGCGACGAGTTCGGAAAGGCCCGTCCCGCCCGGATCACCGACTCGCCGGTCGCACTCACACTCAACGACGGCACCTGGAGCACCGAGGTCGAAATCGACCGGGGCGGCGCCGCCTTCGTCGACGTCACCACGCCCGCCGAGAAGCGCGGCACCGTCGAGGTCGAACTCGTTCCCGACGACGACGGCGACGCACCCAAGGTCGGCGGCCTGGCCATCTCCTACAACCGCACCGGCCACCCCGAGGTGTGTGTCCGCGACGACCGGCCCGAGCTGCACGTGAGCGACGGGACCCACAACGACGACGGCAGCATCGTCTTCGAGGTGCCGTTCGACCCCGACTGCCCGACGATGACGGTCGGCCTGGTCCACGCGGAACCGGCGAGTGAGGATCCCCTTGCCGCGACCATCAGCCTCCGACTCACGTCCGTTCAGGGCGCGCCCTACGAGGACTCCCGAGACCACACGTGCGTCGCGGCGGGAATCGCTCTTCAGAACGCCAAGGCGTGGTGCTGGGGAGCGAACTCCTACGGCCAGGTCGATCCGGGGACGCAGACCGATGTTGTGCTCCAACCTGAACTCGTCGACGGTCTCACGTTGCCCCGTGGCCCGGCGCCCGGAGGTGGGCACACGTGTGCGTTCGACTACAGCGAAGTCATCGACCTCGGTCCCGATGGAGTCTCGGTCACGTACAACCCCCGGTTCAGCTGCTGGGGTCGCAACGACCACGGACAGCTCGGTAGTGGAACCACCACCGACCAGTTCAGGGCGGTGCAGGTCGCATTGCCCGCAGCCCCGGTGCGGGTCACGACCGGGATGACCCACACGTGTGCGATCGCCAAGGTCGGAGCCGAACCCGACTCGCTGTGGTGTTGGGGTTCGAACCGGTACGGCGAGCTCGGTGACGGGACGACGGTGCAACGCACCTCCCCGGTTCGCGTCCCCGGCACCGACGGTGTGACCAGGGTGTCGGCCGGCGACGGCTACACCTGCGCTGTCATCGACGGCACGACTTCCTGTTGGGGCCGAAACGACCACGGCGAACTCGGCCTCGGGACGATCGACTCGCTTCCGCACCCTTCGCCCCAGCCGGTGGCCCTCGCCGGGTTGACCGGCGTCGCCGCCGGACGGGGCACCACGTGCGCGATCGGCATCGACGCTCGCGCCTACTGCTGGGGAAGGAACCACCGGGGACAGGTCGGCAACGGCACGCTCACCGACACAGCGACGCCTGATCGGGTCGAGCTGCCCGCTGGAGTAACGACACGCCAGATCACCGTCGGCGGCGGCCATGCGTGCGCGACCACCGCAGTCGGCGACGCCCCGACCGTCGTCTACTGCTGGGGTCGAAACGACTCGAGCCAAACGGGGCTCGACTTGTCCGAGAGCGAACCTCCACACCCGGTGCCGTCGGTCGACGGGGCGGCCCAGGTCGTCGCCTACGACCGGCACACCTGTGTCGTGCTGACGACCCTGCGATGCTTCGGGGACAACAGCCGAGGCCAGCTCGGCAACGGCACCACGGTCACCACCAAGGAACCACAGACCGTCGCGATCCCTGGCTGACGGCGGATCGCCCAAGGCCACCAGTTTCGCGGGTAGTTATCGCCACCCCCTGGGAACAACTTCCCGCGAAACCGGGGCGTTGCGCTCGACGATGGCGGGTGAGGGCGGCCCTCAACTGCAGGCGCTGCCGATGGCGTCGAGGTCGGCGCACACCGTCGCTCGGGTCACCTTCCACGCTCCCGAGGCGACGCGAGCCTGTCCCTCGCGGCCGAGGACCGGCGGCTGGCCCGGCACCGACAACGAGTAGACGACGCGAGCCCGCGTCGCCGACAGGTACTGCACGTCGTTGACGTTCACGGTGACCGACGTGAGCGCCGCGGCGTTGGGGCCGGCCTCGGCCTGACGCATGGCGGCGGCGACCCCGGTGGCATCGTCGATGAGTCGCAAGCGGACGTCGACACCCGAGTTCGGGTCGTACACCGCTGCAAAGGCGGCGACGATGTCGGCGCGGGCCTGGGCCGGATCGGGCGGCGCCGCGGCCACCGACTCGCCGCCCGACGGCAGCGTCGAGCCGAGCGGCTCGTCCAGCACACCCGAGGGCAACGTGGCCGATGGCCTGAGCGCGTTGTCCGACTCGAGCACGGCGACACGGTCCTCGAGGTCACTGACCCGGATGTGGGCGAGTACAGCGAACACCAGGGCCCCGAGGGCGAGGACGAGCGCGGCGGCCGCCCACGCCCCCGCTGACGAACCGCGCTCGCGCTCGACCTCGGGTATCAAGCCGAGGTCACCGCCCCGAACTCGGCGCCGAGTGCGAGCTTCGCGTACTTGGCGAGCACACCCTTGGTGTAGCGGGGCTCCGGGAACTTGAGGTCGAGCCGGCGTTCCGCCAGCACCTCATCGTCGACGAGGAGGTCGATTGTGTGGTTCTTGACGTCGATGCGGATCAGGTCGCCTTCGGCGACCAGCGCGATCGGACCGCCGTCGACCGCCTCGGGGGCGACGTGGCCGATGCAGAATCCATGGGTGCCACCGGAGAACCGCCCGTCGGTGATGAGCGCCGTGTCGCCACCGCGGCCGACACCCTTGATGGCGCCGGTGATGGCGAGCATCTCGCGCATGCCCGGGCCACCCTTCGGACCCTCGTAGCGGATGACCACGATGTCGCCGGGATTGATCTGCTCGCCGAGCACGGCCTCCATCGCCTTGTCCTCGCCGTCGAACACACGGGCCGGACCCTCGAAGAAGTCGAAGTCGATGCCCGCCACCTTGAGCACCGCACCGTTGGGGGCGAGCGACCCCTCGAGGACGGCGAGGCCACCGAGCTGGTGGATCGGGTCGCTGAACGCGTGGATGACCTTGCCGTCGGGCTCGGGCGCCTTGATGAGCTCGAGGTTCTCGCCGACGGTCTTGCCGGTGACGGTGATCTCGTCGAGGTGCAGCAGGCCCTCGTCCGCCAGCATCTGCATCACGACCGGCACACCACCGACCCGGTCGATGTCGAGCATGTGGTACTTGCCGTGAGGCTTGGTGTCGGCGAGGTGGGGCACTTTCGCGGCGACCCGGTTGAAGTCCTGCAACTCCAGCTCGACCTCGGCCTCGTAGGCGATGGCGAGGAGGTGGAGGACCGCGTTGGTGGAGCCGCCCAGCGCGTTCACCACGGCGATCGCGTTCATCAGCGAGTTGCGGGTGATGATGTCGCGGGGCCGGATGTTCTCGCGAACCAGGTTGATGACGGCGACGCCCGAGGCATACGCGTAGTCGTCGCGACGGCGATCGACCGCTGGAGCCGACGCCGAACCCGGCAGCGACAACCCGAGGGCCTCGCCCACCGACGCCATGGTGTTGGCGGTGAACATGCCGGCGCAGCTGCCGATCGTCGGGCAGGCGTTGCGTTCGATCTGGTCGAGCTCGCTCTGCTCCATGTTGCCGGCGGCGACGGCGCCGACCGCCTCGAACACGCTGGTGATGTCGAGCGCACGACCGTTGAGCTGGCCGGGGAGCTTCGACCCGCCGTACAGGAAGACCGACGGGAGGTTGAGGCGGGCCGACGCCATCATCATGCCGGGCAGCGACTTGTCGCAGCCGGCGAAGCTCACGAGTGCGTCCATACGCTCGGCGTGCATCACCGTCTCGACGGAATCGGCGATCACCTCACGACTGACGAGCGACGCCCGCATTCCCTCGTGGCCCATCGAGATGCCGTCGGACACGGCGATGGTGTTGAACTCGATCGGGAAGCCGCCAGCGGAGTGCACCCCGAGCTTCGCCTGCTTGGCGAGCCGATCGAGCGGCATGTTGCACGGCGTCACCTCGTTCCACGACGACGCCACCCCCACCTGCGTACGGTCCCAGTCGCCGTCGCTCATGCCGATGGCGCGCAGCATCGCGCGGGCAGGCGCCTTCTGGAATCCTTCGGTGACGTCGGTGGACCGGGGCTTCATCGTGGTCATGGCCGCAGGTTATGCGAGCGGGGCCGCGCCACGGGATTCGAATACGGACCGACCCCGAGGGTCCTACGCTCCGGCGATGTCGTCGAGCCGCCGCACCATCGACCGACAGATCGCGGCAGTGGCGATCCCCGCCGCGCTCGCGCTGGCAACCGATCCGCTGTACGACCTCTGCGACACCGCCATCCTCGGACACATCGGCACGGCACAGCTCGCCGGGGCGGCACTCGCCACTCGCATCCTTGCCTTCGGTTACGCCGCCTTCGTGTTCCTCATGTTCGGCACGACCGCGGCGGTCGCCCGCCACCACGGGGCCGGTCGCGAACGTGAGGCCGCCGAGCAGGGGGTCGGCGCCATGTGGCTCGCTGCTGGTTGCGGCCTGCTGGCGGCCGGGGTCTTCGCCGTGGTCGGTCGCTCCCTGATCGGTTGGTTCGGCGGCACCAGCGACGTCGCCCGATACGCCTGGACGTACCTCTGGGTCAGCCTCGGCGGACTCCCGGCGTTCACCATGGTGATGGCGGGCGTCGGGTTCCTCCGCGGTGGGCAGGACACCCGTCGGCCTCTCGCAGTGTCCGCTGTCACCGTCACGCTCAACCTCGTCCTCGAAGTGCTGTTCGTCTACGGCGCCGGGCTCGGGGTCGGAGCATCCGCGCTGGGCACGGTAATCGCGAAGTGGGTCGGCGCGGCGGCGTACCTGACACTGCTCGGCCGGAGTGTGCGACGCCACGGCGCATCGTGGCGCCCCCAACCGGCGGCCATCCGTGGTCAGCTCGTCGTCGGTCGCGACCTCGTCGTCCGCACCGTCGTGCTCCTCGGGGTGTTCAGCGCGGCTCAGGCCGGCGCGGCCCGGGTCGGCGTCGACGAGCTCGCCGCGTACGCGATCGCGTTCCAGTTGTGGATGATCGGGGCGTACGCCGTCGACGGGATCGAGGCCGCCGGCCAGTCGTTGATCGCCCATCGCATCGGCGCCGGACGCACCGACGAGGTCCGCGCCGTCGTCGGCCGGCTCGTCCGGTGGGCGCTCACGCTCGGGTGCAGCGTGGGGGCGATCCTCGCCGCGACCTCGGCACTCAGCCCCCACCTGTTCACCAACGACACGAACGTGGTCGCCGCCGCCTCGGCGTCGCTCCTGTGGGTCGCCGCGATGCAGCCGGTCGGCAGCCTTGCGTTCGCGCTCGACGGCGTCCTCGTCGGCGCCGGACGGCAGCGCTACCTGGCCGGGGCGATGGTGGCGGCCGGTGCAGCGTTCGCGCTCACGACCGTCGCCGTGGGACGCCGCGACCTCGCGGCGATCTGGGTCGCGGTGACGACGTTCATGGTGGTCCGCGCACTCACGGGGGTATGGGGTGTCCGACGACTGACGCCCACCTGATCGGGACTAGCTGCAGTTCTGGTAGGTCCAGCCGGAGACGGCGCTCTGCGCCTGGACGAACTTGTCGCCGCTGATCAGGGCCTCGATCTGGTCGTTGCCCTCCTTCGACGTCGGGTTCGCGGTGTAGCGCTCCACGATGTCGAGCACCTGCACGAACGTGTCGCGCTGGGTGCCCAGGTACGGCTTGATGGCCGCATCGGGCACGATCTGGATGATGTGGTCGTACACCTTGACCACACCGGCGGCGAGCGTCTTGCGAGCCGACGACGACGCCAGGGTGGTCGCGTCGATCTTCAGGCCCTTGATGTCCTTCTGCGTGAGAATCGCGCAGGCGTCGTTGCTGGCCACGAGCCGGTCGATGATCTTCTGGATCTCCTTCGCACCCTGCGACCCGCTGAGCAGCGCCTCTTCGTCGACCAGCTCGTCGTCCCCGAGGTCACGGATCGTCGTCTTCGTCTCTCCGGCCGACTCGATGTCGCGACTCGACGAACAGGCGGCAGGAACGATGACAGCCGCCATGACCAGTGCGAGCCCGACCATGCGCCGCAGGAGCGTCGTACGATCACGCACAGTTGCGCCCCATCCAGTCGGCGACCCGACCTGACGCCTCGCGGTAATCGTCGTCGTCGTAGTGCGAGGGCTTCGACACCTTGCCCACGGCACGGTCCTCCTCGAGCGAGGTCAACAACCCCGTCATCCCCTCGGTCACCGCGGCCCAGTCGGCTGCGAGCGCCGGGGTCACGAACGACGAGGCCTCCAGCATGATCGTGCGGATGCGCGTCAGCTGGGCGATGAGGCGGTCGGTCGACGCGGTCGCCAACTCGAAGCGGGCGAGACCGGCGTACACGCCGCAGATGTCCTGGCGGCCGACCGCAGCCTCGACCTCGTCGAGGAGCCGAGCGTCGGGGTCGGTGGTCGGTGGCGCTGCCCGCGACGTGGTCGGCGTCGCGCCGGCGGATGACGCCGGCGCTGACAGGGCGGCGGCGGACTCAGCATCCTCGACGGTGGGAGCGGTCGCGGCGGGTGGTTCGGTGGTGGGCTCGACGACGGTGGTCGCCCCGGCGTCCGGCGCTGCCGCTGCCGCTGGGGGAGACGTGGTGGCGCGAGCGAGATCGTCGGGCGCGGCGTCCGCGCCGCTCAGGGTCAGTTCGGTCCGTTGGGTGGCGCCACAGCCGGCTGCCAGGAGCATCGCCAACCCGAGCGCCACGAGGGCGGTCAGGTGGCGCGTCGCTACGGACATCGGGCTCCCTCGTCGTGGATCGGATCGGGTGGTCGGACGCCCGAACGCGACCGGAAGGGGCGGAAGGGCTGGTTCAGCATACGAAATGTCGTCCCGAGGGCAAGCGCGCCGCCCTCGGGTGTCCTCAGGAACCCCTCAACCGCCCGCCACCGGGGGTGGGCAGCTCGTGATCTGGTAGCGCTCGACCGACTCGAGGGCCTCGACCATCGCCGTGGACGTCAGCGCTGCATCCAGCTCGGGGTCGGACACGTCGCCATCGTGATCCTCGATCGCCGTGGCAGCCTCGTCGGTGCCCACCACGACGTCCTCCCACGGCGTACGCAGCTCCTTCGGAACGAACGGACGAGCCGACCGGGTCGCCGCGGCGAGCGCTCGGTACACGTCGGTGGCGCCGTCGCGGTCGTCGGGATCGGGCTCGGCGGTGTCGATCGCCCGCAGGAGGCCGCAGAAGTCGGCCGCTCCCACGGCCGTCTCGAGGCCGGCCACGATCTGCTCGGCCGACAAGGGTGCCGGTGTCGGTTCGAGATCGGCAGCGAGGGCGGGGTTCGTGGTCGTCGGCACCTCGGCGACCGTGGGTTTAGGGTCGCCGTCCGAGCAGCCGACCCCGGCGACGACCACCACGATCGCCACCACGATCGAGCGCACCGGACCGGCCCCCATGTCAGCCCTTCCGAGCGTTCAGCAGCGCCGTGATGGCCTTGCCGTCGGCCTTCCCCTGGGTGGCCTTCATCGCCTGACCGACGAAGAAGCCGACGACCTTGTTCTCGCCCGCGCAGAACTTGGCCCAATCCTCGGGATGGGCGGCGATCAGCCCGTCGACGAGCGCCTCGTTCTCGTCCGACGCCATGGCCTCGAACCCGAGTGACGCGGCGATGGCCGCCGGATCGGCGTCTCCGCCGCGGGCCACCAGCTCGGCGAGCACGGTCTTGGCCTGCGTGGCCGTCACCGCACCGTCGACCTCCATGCGGGTCAGCGCGGCGAACGCTCCGGGCGACAGGCCGGCATCGTCCTCGGACAGGTTGTGCTCGGCGTGCGTGACGGCGCGGGCGCCGTCGCCACCGGCTTCGACCGCGGCGACCACGAGGTCGTCGAGGCCCCGATCGACGACGATCGCCGCGTTCTCGGCGGCGACGCCCGTCAGGTCGACCAGGCGCTGGCGTCGCTCCCGCGGCAGGAGCGGGAGGGCGTCGCGCACGGCGTCGATCCACTCCGGCGACGGGTCGACCACCACGAGGTCGGGTTCGGGGAAGTACCGGTAGTCGGTCGCCTCCTCCTTGGTGCGAAGCGTGGACGTTCGACCGGAGTCGTCGTTCCAGTGCCGGGTCTCCTGCTGCACCGCTTCGCCGGCGGTGATCAGGTCGACCTGTCGGCGGGCCTCGTAGTCGACGGCGCGGCCGAGGCTGCGCAGCGAGTTGACGTTCTTGATCTCGCAACGGGTGCCGAGACCCGCGCCGATTCGGCGCACGCTCACGTTGCAGTCGACCCGCATCGAGCCTTCTTCGAGCTTGCCGTCCGACGCGCACACCGCCATCAGGATCGACCGAAGCTCGGCGACGTAGGCCTTCGCCTCGTCCGCGGTGCGGAGGTCGGGGCGGCTCACGATCTCGAGCAGCGGCACACCGGCGCGGTTGAAGTCGATGAGCGAGTACTCGGCGTCGTGGATCCGGCCGCTCGCGCCACCCATGTGGGAGGACTTGCCCGTGTCCTCCTCGAGATGGGCGCGTTCGATGCCGATCCGGGTCCCGTCGGGGAGCTCCAGCCAACCGTCGGTGTTGATCGGCAGGTCGTACTGGCTGATCTGATAGCCCTTGGGCATGTCGGGGTAGAAGTAGTTCTTGCGTGCGAACACCGACCGCTGCACGGTGCAGTTCAGGGCCAGTCCGGTGCGGATCGCGAGCTCGACCGCCTGGCGGTTGAGTACCGGCAGGCTCCCGGGCAGGCCGAGGGTCACGGGGTCGATGTTGGTGTTGGGCTCACCACCGAACTCGTTGAGCGAGCCGCTGAACAGCTTCGTGTACGTGGCCAGCTCGGCGTGGACCTCGAGACCGATGACGATCTCCCAGCCGTCGGGAACGGCAGGGTTCTGCGGCTGCTGGGGCCGGTTGGTCACGAAGACCTCGCCGGTGCCGCCCACCGACGGTGCGATGACGGACTCGGTCACGACGCCACCCCCGCCAGGTTGGGCACCAATCGGGCGGGCGCCGCCCCTTCGAGCACCGCTGCCACCCGGAACATGGCCACCTCGCCGAGCGCCGGCGCCAGGACCTGGACGCCGATCGGCAGTCCGTCGTCGCCGGCGCCGAACGGCACCGACATCGCCGGGTGCCCGGCGAGGTTGGTGGGGATCGTGCAGATGTCGTTCATGTACATCGTCAGGGGGTCGTCGGTCTTGGCGCCGATGGCGAACGCCGTCGTCGGTGACGTCGGCGTGAGGAGCACGTCGAATTGGGAGTACGCCGCGTCGAAGTCGCGCATGATCAGCGTGCGGACCTTCTGGGCCGTGCCGTAGTAGGCGTCGTAGTAGCCCGCCGACAGGGCGTAGGTGCCGAGCATGATGCGGTTCTTGACCTCGGCACCGAAACCCTGGGTGCGGGAGAGGTCGTACATCTCGGGGGTGGTGGGTGCCTCCACCCGTAGACCGAACCGCACCCCGTCGAAGCGCGAGAGGTTCGACGACGCCTCGGCAGGAGCGAGCAGGTAGTAGGCCGACAGCGCCACGGTCGCGGCGGGAACCGACGTCTCGGCGACGGTCGCCCCGGCAGCGGCGAGCGCCTCCGCGGCTGCCTCGACCCGGGCCCGGACGTCGGGGGCGATGCCGTCGCCCAGGAACTCGACGGGGAGACCGACCCGGAGGCCCGCCACCCCGTCGTCGAGGTGGGCGCTCACCGCGGGGAACGCCGCGGGGATCGAGGTCGAGTCCATCGGATCGTGTCCGGCGATCGCCTCGAGCAGCGCCGCCGCATCGGCGACGTTGGTGGCGAACGGGCCGATCTGGTCGAGCGAGCTGGCGTACGCGACGAGGCCGAAGCGCGACACCGAGCCGTAGGTGGGTTTGACCCCGACGACACCGCAGAGGGCCGCCGGCTGGCGGATCGACCCGCCGGTGTCGGACCCGAGGGCAATCGGCACGACGCCGGCGGCGACGGCCGCCGCCGAACCGCCCGACGAACCCCCCGGCACGCGGGTGAGGTCGTGGGGGTTACGGGTGACCCCGAAGGCGGAATTCTCCGTCGAGCTGCCCATGGCGAACTCGTCCATGTTGGTCTTGCCCACGAGCACGGCACCCGACGCGGCGAGGCGCGTCACCACGGTGGCGTCGTAGGGCGGGGTCCAGCCCTCGAGGATCTTCGAACTGCACGTCGTGGCGATGCCCCGCGTGCACATGTTGTCCTTGATGGCGATCGGCACGCCGGCGAGCGGGCCGACGTCGTCCCCCGCGGCGATACGGCGATCGATGTCCGCAGCGGCGGCGCGGGCGGTCTCGGCCGTGACCAGGTTGAAGGCGGCGATGTGGGGTTCGGCCGCGGCGATCGACGCGAGCGCCGCCTCGGTCACCTCGACGGCGGACCGCTCGCCGGCCCGGACCTGCGCCGCGATGGCTCGTGCCGTCACGCCACTCACGGCTCCTCCCCGATCACCGGAGGGACTCGGAACATGCCGGCCTCGGCGGCGGGCGCCGCAGCGAGCACCTCGTCGCGGTCGAGCGACGGCAGCGCGACGTCGTCGCGCAGCACGTTGCTCAGTGGATAGGGGTGCGACGTGGGCTCGACACCCTCGAGATCGAGCGAGGCCATGTCGGCCGCGTGGTCGAGGATGTCGCCGAGCTGGCTGGTGGCCCGGTCGAGCTCGGCGTCGCTCAGACGCAGCCGGGCGAGCTTCGCGACGGCGGCGACGTCGTCGCGGGAGATGCGTTCGGACATAGGCCGACGATTCTAGGTGTGCTTCGAGACGCGACAGCCCGTCACGGCTCGAACAGCGTGGCTACAGTGACGCCCGTTCACCGCATCCGTGATGGAAATCCGGAGATTGAAAGAGGAAGCCGAAGATGGCCAAGTACCAGTTCCTGACCCCTGAGTGGGTCGCCGCTGCCAAAGCGATCCGCGAAGAGTTCGAGGGGGAGTCCCCGGCCCCGGCGCACTCGGTCCGCATGAACCAGATCATCACCGAGGTGCCGTTCGGCGACACCGACGTGAAGGCGTTCATGGACACGTCCGACGGAGCCCTCAACCTCGACCTCGGTGAGCTCGAGAACCCCGATCTCACCGTCACCGTCGACTACGAGACGGCCAAGGCGATCATCGTCGACGGCAACCCGCAGGCCGGGATGCAGGCCTTCATGGCCGGCAAGATCAAGGTCCAGGGCGACATGACCAAGATGATGGCGCTCCAGGCCGGTGGCCAGGATCCCGTCGCCGCCCAGGTCGCCGAGCGCATCCAGGCAATCACCGAGTAGTACCGCTCACTCGCTCGGTTCTGTCCCGCGGATGAGTGCGGATCGCACTCATCCGCGGGACAGAACGAGTCAGGCGGTTCGCTTGGGCACGAACCACGCGGCGACGACGCCACCGAGGGTGAGCAGCGCTCCCAGGTGGTACGAGGACGCGTACGACGCAGCGAGGCCGGACGTGGCGACGAGCCCGGCCTGCACCGTGTCGAGCAGGTTCATGCCGAGCGACGTCGCGACCTGCACCGACATCTGTTGCGCCGCGCCGGCAACGCCGAGATCCCGGTCGTCGACGGAGTTGGCGACCGAGGCGGCGATCGCAGGCTGCACCATGCCCATGCCGAGACCCGACAGGGCGATCGCACCGACGACGACCCACGTGTTCAGCTCGTCGGTGACCGCGGCGATCATCATGAGCGACACGACCACCAGCATCGACCCGATCGCCGCAATGTTTCGCATCCCCAGTCGACGCATGAACCAGCCCGCCGCAGCGCCGGCGATGGCGAACGTCAAGGGCCGCGGAATCAACAGCGTCGAGATGTGTGTGGCCGACTCGTGCCCGATCTCGTCGAGCAGTTTGGGCGCCAGGATGAAGCCGCCCATGTACCCGAACTGGGCGAAGAAGATGACCACGATCGGCATCGTGAACGACCGGGTCCGGAAGTACTGAACCGGCAGCAACGGGTGGTCGACGCGCAGTTCGACGCGGATGAACAGCACCGACGCCACGGCGGCGAGGACGAAGCAGCCGATCGTCGGCGCGCTCCCCCACCCCCACGACCGACCGCGCTCGACACCGATGAGGAGTGCCAGGAGCGCGACCCCGAGCATCACGTTGCCGAGCACGTCGAACGTGGTCTGTTCGGCGCGGTCCGTTTCGGGCAGCACGCGCCACGCCATCGCCAGCGCGATCGCGAGGAGCGGAACCTGGATCAGGAAGATCGCCCGCCACCCGAAGGCGTCGACGAGCGGACCGCCGATGATGAGGCCGATCACCGGGCCACCGGCGGCGACCAGCGACCAGTAGCCGAGCGCTCTCGACCGTTGCGCCGGTGGGAACATCAGGTTGATGATCGCCATCGAGGCCGGTGCCGCCGCCGCGCCGACGACCGCGCCGGCGACGCGGAACCCGATCAGCGACCAGCTGTCCCAGGCCACGGCGGAGGCCATCGCGAACACGACGGACCCGCCGATGCCGAGCAGGTAGACGCGCCGGTGTCCGTACAGGTCGCCGAGCTTGCCCGCCGTTGCGGTGAACAGCGCGTTCGCGAGGATCGGACCGGAGATCAGCCAGACGAGCGTCGACACGTCGGCGCGGAGATCGTCGGCGATCTCGGGACGCGACACGGCCAGGATCGTGAAGTTGATGCCGACGGCGAACGAGCCTGCGAGCACGGTCCACGTGACGACCCACGGGTTCGCGCTCCGCCGGGTGGTCGTGGGGGTGGTCACCGATCCCACCGCGGACGCGGAACGACGAAGCCGGTTGGGGCGGCCGCCTCGTCGCGGCGGCTGGGGAACACCACGTAGGCAGACCGCCCCAACGAGCTCCGTCGTCGGACCCGAAGACTAGGGGCGCGATTGCCGAAAGTGAGGGATGCTCGGTCGGCCGTCAATTGGTCAGCAACTGGACCGAGGTGCCCTTCGGGTGCAGCTCGCCGGCGGGTGGAGCGATGCCGACGACCTTGCCCGACGGCGACCCCGTCACACCGGCGACCCGGAAGCCCTGTGCTTCGAGTGTGGCCCCCGCCTGCGCTCCGGTCTGGCCCAACACGTTGGGGATCGGGAACAGCTCCGGACCCTTCGACGTGGCGACCTCGACGACGGTGTCGCGGGGCACCTCGGTGTTGTCGGAATAGTTCAGGCGGAGCACCGTGTCGATCGGCTCGTCGCTGAACTCCTGGGTCACGTTGACCTTGAGCTGGATGGCTTCGAGCTGCCGTTGCACCTCGGCGATCGGCTGACCCACGAGGCTGGGCGGGATGATGCGGGGCTGAGGCCCGGCCGAGATCACGATGTCGACGGGGGTCTCCTTGGGGACCTGGCCGCTGGCATCGGGAGCGACCGACACGGCCGAGGAGATGAGGAACCCGGCCGGGACCGTCTCGTCGAACGGGTTGGTGCGGCTCCCCACCACGAGGCCCGCCTCGTCGAGGCGCGTGGTGACCGTGGCCTCGTCCATCGTGGCGTCGAGGACCGGGACCGGCACGAGTGTGTTGCCGAGCGACACCATCAGCTCGACGGTTCTGCCCTCCTCGAGCTCGGTGCCGACCTTCGGCTTCTGGCCGACGACCTCGTCCGCCTCCGTGCCGTCCTTGCGCACGAACGAACTCGTCACCTTGAACCCCAGGTCCTCGAGCTCACGGGTCGCCTGCTTGACCGGCATACCACCGACATCGATCACGGCATGGCTGGGGATCCGAATGGCCACCCACCAGTAGGCGGCGCCGCCGACGAGCCCGCCGATGAGCAGGATCGCGGCCAGCACCCAGGGCCAGCGCCGAGAGGTCGCCTCGGCGGTCGCCTCGGGGGTGCTGTCGTCGAGCGGGATGTCGACGCGACCCGTTGGCGTCTCGACCGCGGGCGCGGCGTCGGTCGGCGTCGTCGAGGCGGTCGCGACCGACGCCGTCGATGCGGCGGGGGCGGTCGGGGCGGTCCGAACGACGGGAAGGGTCACGACGGCCGTCTGGTCGGCGGCTGCGAGGAGGGTGATGTCGTCGGGGAGGCCGTCGGGCTCGCCGTCGTCGTCGGCCCCGTCGTCGGTCTCGGTCGTGGTCTCACTGTCGACCACGGGGTGCTCGTCGGTGTCGGTCGCGGCGGAGGCCTTCCCCTGGTCGACCATCATCTCGAGGACCTGCACGGGAATCGCCCCGGGAAGCCCGATCGGCTTCGGGCGATCCATGTCCTCCGACGCCGCCAGGAAGGCGATGACCAACTCGCCGGCGTCGGGCCGGAGGTCGGGATCGAGACGACCGGCACGCTCGAGGACCGGAGCGAGGCGACCGAGCGAGCGGGGTACCTCGAGATCGCGTTCGGTCCGGGCGAGCAGCGTGCCCTGGATGCTGTCGCGGGCGAACGGCACCTCACCGGTGACGGCCTCCACCAACACCAGCGCGAGCGAATACACGTCGGAGCGGCCGTCCACCGCCTTGCCGAGCGCCTGCTCGGGGGCCGAGTACTTGGCCGTACCGAGCAGCACGCCTTCCGGTTCGGTCCACGTGGCCTCGGCGAGCGCACGGGCCAGGCCGAAGTCGGCGATCCGGAGCCTGCCCTCCTCCCCGAACAGCAGGTTGGCCGGCTTGATGTCACGGTGCACGAACCCGTGCTGATGGGCGTATTCGAGGCCGCGGGCGGCGTCGAGGCCGACGACCAGCGCCTGGGACGGGCTGAACGGCGGCCCGGAGTCGAGCACGGCGCGAAGGCTGCCGCCGCCCACGAACTCCATCACCAGGAACGGCAGGGGTGGGCCCTCGTCGACCGTGGCGTCGCCGGAGTCGTAGACGTGCATCACGTTCGGGTGGTTCAGCGCGGCGGCGGAGTGGGCTTCGGCCTTGAATCGCTTGAGGAACGTGCGGTCCTCGGCGAGCGCCTCGTGCAAGACCTTGACGGCGACACGCCGGCCCAACTGGAGGTCGTCGGCGAGGAAAACCCGCGCCGAAGCACCGCTCCCGAGAGGGGCGATGATGCGGTATCGACCGGCGACGATCGATCCTTGGCCGAACGGACGCGACGACATGACCGGTTCACCTTAGTTCTGCCCGGGAGGGTGCCCGTGGAGGGGCCCCGTGGCCGATGCCACGTCTCGACGCCTCGGCCACACCGATCGACCGGAGCGGCCGACCGACTGTGTGCAGACCTCGACGACGCACCAGAATGACCACGTGCCCATCAAGGTGAAAGCCCTCCTCGCCGTGCTCGTCATCGCGATGGTGGTGATCGTCGTGTTCGTCTACGACAACATGGTGACCGGTCCCGATCAGGCGAGCCTGTCCAAGCCCGAGTACGTCGAGCGCCTGATTCCCGACAGCGGCAGCGAGGTCCTGCGCCAGTCGACCGTCGGGATCGACCTCAAGGAGGGCTACGACGCGTACCTCGTGATCAACGGCACCGCCATCCGCAACGACGCCAGCGGCGAGGACCCCGACGGCCTCCAGAAGGCGCCGAGCCTCGGCACCGTCGAGTACGCACCCGGCCCCGGCCGCCGCATCGAGTCCCTGGCGTCGCCGACGCAGTGCGTCGACGCCTGGGTGTGGAAGAAGCTCGACGGTGAGGCCACGGCCAAGCAGGTCAACTGGTGCTTCCAGGTGACGTGATGGGTGAGGGCGGAGCAGCATGACCGAGCTGCCCCCGAATCCCCTCGATCCCGACGAGAACCGGTTCCACCTCACTCCCCCGCGCCGTTCCGCTGCCGGCGCTCGTGCGGCAGCCGTCTCGCTGCGCCGCTCGATCGACGACATGGGCGTGCGCCGCACGGCCCGAACACTCGCCGTCATCAACCAGCCCGAGGGGTTCGACTGCCCCGGCTGCGCGTGGCCCGAAGCGGCGCCCGGCGAACGCCACCACATCGAGTTCTGCGAGAACGGGGCCAAGGCGGTCGCCGAGGAGGCGACCACCGACCGCGTCGAGCCGATCTTCTTCGCCGAGCACTCGGTCGCCGACCTCGCGACGCGATCCGACTACTGGTTGGGCCAGCAGGGTCGCATCACCCACCCGATGGTGAAGCGCCCCGGCGCCACCAACTACACGACGATCGAGTGGGACGAGGCGTTCGCGCTCGTCGCCGATGAACTGCGCCGACTCGACGACCCCGACGAGGCGGTGTTCTACACGTCGGGCCGCACCAGCAACGAGGCGGCGTTCGCCTACCAACTCCTCGTGCGAGCGTTCGGCACCAACAACCTTCCCGACTGCTCCAACATGTGCCACGAGGCCACCGGGGTCGCGTTGGGTGCGGCGATCGGCATCGGCAAGGGCTCGGTCCGGCTGGAGGACTTCGTCGAGGCCGACGTGATCCTGGTCGTCGGTCAGAACCCCGGCACCAACCACCCACGCATGCTCGGCACGCTCGGCGAGGCGAAGGCAGCCGGCGCGACGATCGTCGCCATCAACCCGCTGCCCGAGGCCGGGCTCCTGAACTTCAAGAACCCCCAACGACCGAGCGGCATCATCGGCTCGGGAACCCCGTTGGCCGATCTGCACCTCCCGATCCGCCTGGGCGGCGACCAGGCACTGTTCCAACTGTGGAGCCAACGCCTCCTGCGGCGCGACGCCGAACACGCCGGCGCGATCGACCGCGAGTTCATCGACGGCCACACCCACGGCTTCGAGCAGTTCGCTGCGCACATCGACGGGCTCGACGCCGACGCCCTCCTCGCCGCCACCGGGCTCGACGGGCAACTCGTCGACGAGGCGTTCGAGATCGTCGCCGGAGCGCGCCGCATGATCGTGTGCTGGGCGATGGGCATCACCCAGCACCGCAACGCCGTCGAGACCATCCGGGAGATCACCAACTTCGCGTTCCTCGGCGGACACATCGGGCGCCCCGGCGCCGGCCTCTGCCCGGTGCGCGGCCACTCCAACGTGCAGGGCGACCGCACGATGGGCATCTGGGAGCAGCCCTCCGAAGCCTTCCTCGACCGCCTCGCTGCGGAGTTCCCGACCGTCGACGTTCCCCGGCGCCACGGGCTCGATGTGGCCGACGCCATCGCCGCGTTCATGGACGGGCGCGCCCGGACGCTGTTCTGCCTCGGCGGCAACTTCCTCCGGGCGATCCCCGACACGGCGGCGGCCGAGGAGGCGATCGGGCGCTGCCGGCTGACCGTCCACGTGTCGACGAAACTCAACCGCTCCCACGCGATCTGCGGCGACACCGCACTCATCCTGCCCACGCTGGGGCGCACCGAACGCGACCGCCAGCTCGGCGGCGACCAGTTCGTGACGGTCGAGGACTCCATGGGAAAGGTGCACCGGTCGACGGGGGTACTCCAACCGGCCAGCCCCCACCTGCGGAGCGAGATGGCGATCGTGACGGGTGTGGCCGAGGCGCTCCTCGGCCACTCCTCCGGCATCGACTGGGCCGCGTTCCGCCACGACTACTCGGTGGTGCGCGAACACATCAGCCGGGTCGTGCCGGGCTTCGAGGACTTCAACGAGCGGATCGTGTCACCGGCCGGGTTCGAGCTCCCCCACCCGCCCCGTGACCACCGAACGTTCCCGACGCCGACGGGCGCCGCGAACTTCGCCGTCACCGACGTGCTCGCTGCCGGCTCCATCGAGCTGATCGACCCCGAGGGCCCGGTGCTCCTGCTCCAGACGCTCCGGTCCCACGACCAGTACAACACCACGATCTACGGGCTCGACGACCGGTATCGAGGCGTCCACGGTGGCCGCCTGGTCGTCTTCGTGAACGAGGCCGACATCGCTCGCCTGGGCCTCGCCGACGGCCAGTTCGTCGACCTCGTCAGCCACTTCGACGACGTCGAACGACGGGTGCGCGGCTTCCGCATCGTCGCCTACCCGACCCCGGTCGGGTGTGTCGCCGCCTACTACCCCGAGACCAACCCGCTGATCGCGTTGGGACACCGCTCGATCGAGGCGGGCACCCCGGCCTCGAAGTCGGTGCCGGTCACCCTCGAACCGACCGCCTTCGACTGAGCGCCTCAGGCCGAGGCTGGCGAATCAGAACAGCGCGAGCAGTTCGGCCAGCGCTGCCTCGGTCGACTCGACCGTGTAGCCGCAGCAGACGGCACGGAGCCCGGCCGCCACCGCGCCGTCGACGTTGCCCTGGTAGTCGTCGATGAACAGGGCGTTTGCCGGCTCCACGCCGAGCCGCTCGCACGCCAGCGCGTAGATCGCAGCGTCGGGCTTGCGAATGCCGACGGCGGATGAGTCGACGATGTCGTCGAACAACTCGTCGACAGGGATCATCGCCTTCCAATGGGTGCCGAACTCGGCGATGTTGTTCGTGATGATGCCGGTACGGATGCCCTGTGACCTCAGGTCGCGGACGGCGTCGACCATGAACTCGCGGATGCTGCGGTCGATGACGAGGTCGGCGAGCGCGACCATCGGGTCGAGGCGGATCAGGCCCCGCTGCTCGGACAGATCGCCGATGGCGGTCCGTGCCTCCTCGAAGGAGATCTCACCGCGTTCGAGTCGATGCCACGGGTGATCGGTGTCGGCGTCGTACGGCCCGAAGATCGCGTCGACCAGATCGGCCTCGGGAACGGCCAGCCGCTCGGCGGCCGGCCCGATCGCTCCGAACGGGGACGGGATGAACACACCGCCGAAGTCGAAGAACACGGCGTGGATCGGAGCGGTGGTCATGGGGTCTCGCTGTTCTCGGGCTCGAGGACGTCGGAGCCGGGAAGCTCCCCCGTCTCGAGGAGGTGGACGAACTGTGCTTCGTCGAGCACGGGGATGCCGAGCTCGGTCGCCTTGGTGAGCTTGGAGGCGCCCGGGTCCTCGCCGAGGACGACCGCGGTCGTCTTCTTGGAGACGCTGCCGGGCGACTTGCCACCCCGGGCCTTGATCGCTGCGGCCACCGACTCGCGGGTGAAGCCCTCGAGCCCACCCGTCACGACGATGGCCATACCGGCGAGCACCTGCGGGAGGGTCGAACGCTCGGGCCCGACGGTGTTGACGCCGGCTGCGACGAGGCGGGCGACCAACTCGCGGTTCTCGGCGTCCTCGAAGAACGCCACGACCGAACGGGCGATCGTGGGCCCGATGCCCTCGACCGCGGCGATGTCGTCGACGGTCGCGTCCATGATGTTCTGCAGGCTGCCGAGGCCGGCAGCCAGCGTTTCGGCACCCGAAGAACCCAGGTGCGGGATCGTGAGACCGAAGAGCAGGTTGCCGAGCGGCCGCTGTTTGGACGCCTCGATGGCACGGCGGAGGTTGTTGACCGACGTCTCCTTGTAGCCCGGGTGCTGCAGGATCCGGTCGAAATCGAGGTCGTAGATGTCGGCGACGTTCTCGAGCAGGCCCAGCTCGATGAAGAGCTGCACCTGCTTCTCGCCGAGCCCGTCGATGTCCATCGCACCGCGCGACGCGAAGTGGCTGAGGCGACCCCACCGCTGCTCGGGGCACGCGATGTTGACGCACTGATGCTTGGCCTCGCCCTCGAGACGCACCAGCGGGGTGTGGTGCGGGCACGGGCAGAACTCCGGAAACTCCCACGGCACGGAGTCGGCCGGCCGCAACGCGAGGACCGGGCCCACGACCTCGGGGATCACGTCGCCGGCCTTCCGCACGATGACCGTGTCGCCCGGACGGACATCCTTGAGGCGAACCTGGTCCTCGTTGTGCAGCGTGGCCAGACCGACGGTGGACCCGGCGACGACCACCGGCTCGAGCACGGCGAACGGCGTGGCCTTGCCCTTGCCGCCGATCGACACCTGGATGTCACGCAGGATCGTGGTGCGTTCCTCGGGAGGCAGCTTGTAGGCGATGGCCCACCGCGGCGCCTTCGACGTGAAGCCCAGCGCCGTCTGCACTGCGAACGAGTCGATCTTGATGACGATGCCGTCGATCTCGTACTCGAGGTCGTGACGATGCTCGGTCCAGTGCGTGCAGAACTCGTAGACCTCGTCGAGCGATGCCACGACCTTGGTCTCAGGGTTCACGGGGAGCCCGAGAGTACGGAGCCACGCCAGCGACTCGGAGTGCGTCGCCAGCTCGGGGCCGCCCACCACCTCGCCCAACTGGTACGACCAGAAGGCCAGGCCACGGCCGGCGGTGATGCTGGCGTCCTTCTGCCGCAGCGAGCCGGCCGCGGTGTTGCGGGGATTCGCGTAGGTGGGTTTGCCCGCCTCGATCTGCGACGCGTTGAGGGCCTCGAACGCAGCCAGCGGGAGGTACACCTCGCCGCGGGCCTCGATGACCTCGGGCGCACCAAGCAGCCGGTCGGGCACGGCGGCGATGCCGGCCACGTTGGGGGTGACGTCCTCGCCGACGCGACCGTTGCCGCGCGTGGCGGCCTGCACGTACTCGCCGTGCTCGTAGCGGATCGACATCGCCAACCCGTCGATCTTCAACTCGCACACGTAGCGGATCTCGCCGGCGTCGAGCCCCAGCGACTCGATCTTGCGGGCCGTCCGGTCGCCCCACGCCCGAAGTTCGCCGACGTCCATCGCGTTGTCGAGCGACATCATCGGAACCCGGTGGGTGATCTCGGCGAACGCTCCCGACGGCGCGCCACCGACGGTCGCCGACGCCGGGGAATCGGCGACCACCAGCTCGGGGTGCGCCTCCTCGAGCCGCTTCAGCTCACGGACCAGCTCGTCGTACTCGGCGTCGGGGATGGTGGGTGCATCGCGCTCGTAGTAAGCCGCGTTGTGGGCCCGCAGCTGCTCGACGAGGGCGGCGACGCGGGGCGCGGGTTCGGTGGGGAGATCAGAAGGCAACGCCACGGCGGAGACACTACCGGCGGCCGCTGACACCGACTCTCAGGCGGTCGGGGCGTACCGGCGGAGCCGTCGGACGAAGTCGCCCAGCACGAAGTGGAGGAACCGCTGCATCACCGCGCCGACGACGGGGCGGGCGTCGAACTCCCCCACCCAGCTGATGCGGCAGCTGTTCGGACCGAGCTCGGTGAGGCGCACGTCGGCCCGGTAGTTGCTGATCGGCAGCCCGGCGAGGAGCACGTAGGCCAGGTGATTCGGCGGTTCGAACTCGACCACCTCCTCGCGGCTCCGCATCGGCCCGGAACCGAAATTGCGGATGGCTCCGACGCCATCGGGCGTCGGCGCACCCTCGCGCTCGAGTCGAGACACCGACATGAGCGCCCACGTCGAGTAGCTCCGGGCGTCGGCGAGGATCGCCCAGGTGGTCTCGATCGGGGCCTGGACGATGCCGCCGACGCGGACGACGTGGTGCTGCATACGCACCAGCATCGGCGGCGACCGCGACGACCGCAACCCGCCGGGGACGAGCACTGCTGGTCCACTAACTTGCCGGTCGTGAGCGACCTTCCCGTTCCCGTCGAGCACACGGTGCACGCCCGGCCGCGTACCGACGTCCAGTCCGAGCGCGACGAGCCGGCGGCTGGTCTCGTCCCCGACTACGTCCGGCGCCTGGCGTGGGTGCTCGACGACGCGATCCCGATCGTCGGCAACCGGCGCATCGGCATCGACGGGTTCCTCAGCTTCATCCCCGTCGTCGGCGAAGCCGCTGGCTTCGGCCTGGCCGGGGTCATCGTGCTGTCGGGCGTGCGAGCGGGGTGCAGCTGGGTGACCATCGCCCGGATGATGTTCCACGCCGTCGGCGAATCGGTGCTCGGCATGATCCCGCTGCTCGGCCCGGTCATCGCGTTCTTCTGGAAGGCGAACCAGCGCAACCTGCGCATCATCGAGAAGAACCTCGAGGACCGTGAGGCGACGCGACGCGAGAGTTGGAAGGTCCTGCTCGCCGCCGTGGCACTCGTGCTGATCACGCTGGCCGTGGCGTTCGCCGGCCTGGTGGTGGCGATCTACACCATCTGGCGCTGGATCTCGGGGTGACGGGTCAGGTCGCCGAGAGGACCCACCAGACGGCCACGGCCACGGCCGCCAACAGGACAACCACCATCGCGAGCCGGGCGATGGTGGCGCGCCGACGGTCCGCTGCGGTGATCACGTGTGGTTCCGCGACGAGGCGCGCCAGCGGCTCCTGGTGACGGGGGACGTGGCCGCTGGCGTCGAGCAGGTGGGCGGTGTCCTCGCCCGTCTGGTGACCCCATACGTCGTGGGACGGGCGCGGTGGCAACGGGTCACCGTTCGCTGCGCCGTGCCCGAACGGCTCGGTCGGTCCGGAAGTCGACATGGTGGTGCCCTCTCGTCCCGGGGTGGCGGCCCGCTTCAAATTTGAAGGATGAGGGACGGACGCGCCGTTGGCAAGGCCGAGAGGCCGGCGGATACTCAGGCGCCGATGGAGAGGCGGGCGCCGACGACCTGGTTGAACACGCGCTCGGACAGCTCGCCGGTGAGCCGGATGACGCGTTCGGCCTGGCTGAGGCCGAAGCTTCCCAACCCGGCGGCCGGGGTGATGATCGAGCGCTCGCGCAGCAGCAACGGGTCGAGGCCGGCCTGCGCCAGGTCCGCCCACAGGGCCGACAGACGGCGCCACAACCGCTCGACACCAGAGCCGAGCGGCTCGTCGACCGGGACGGCGCCCCAGGCAATGAACCCGCCCGCCTCGAGGAATCGACCGAGCTCGGCGGCGGCGGTCTCGAGTCGAGCCGAGATCGGCGCGCCCAACACACTGATGCCGGTACGCAGCAGCATGGCCCAATCGGCGCGGCCACTCACCTGGACGCCCACCATGGCATCGGGCGACAACGGTTCGACGACACCCGACACCAGGCCCTCGATCTCGTTGGGCGACAACGGGAACGTCGGGTGCATCGAGTTGGCCAGGCCCGGCTCCTCGAGGAACAGGAGGAGCGGCGCGCCGGGGAGCATCTGCGTCGACAGTTCGATCACCGCTCGAGCCCACGACTCGACGTAGCCCCGCGACAACGACGCCGCGCGTTCGCGCTCGACACCGCGTTGCATGAGGCCGAGATCGATGGTGACCGGGCCGGTCAACGAGAGCACCACGGGCTCGACCCGCCCGCGCAGCTCACCGAGGAACGAACGCACCGCAGCGAGGCGATCGTCGTCGAGCGATGCGACCGACGAGCCATCGGCGGCAGCGTCGACGTCACCCTCGGTGAACCGGAGATCGATGGTGGGACCGGCCGGGAGGCCGGGCAGCAACTCGCGGACGACCCGCGACGCGTCGAACGGATTGAGGTGCGGCAGTGCGCCGATCACCGTCGCCAGGCCCGCGGGCAACGTGACACGAATCGGTACCCCCATGGGTCTTGCTTAGCGATGAGTGCCTCGCGTACGCAAGTCTTGGGGCATGCGCGCGCACCCTGTCGTCTGGGCCCTCCGGGTCTGTTGGTTGTCCCTCCCGTTCACGACGGGCGACGTCGTGGGACACTCGCTCGACGGCAGGTCGACCGCCGTCACCGTCGTCGTCGCCACGCTCGCGTGGGCGGGTTGGGCAACGGTGCTCATCGCGACGATCGTCGCCCACCCGGTGGCGCTGACCGTGTTGCGCATCCTCACGCCGGTGGCGCCGCTGGCGACGGTCGCAGCGCTGACGGTGTGGGCGCCCGACGACCTCCCCACATCGGGCACCGTCCTCGGCGGGATCGGCCTCGTCGCCGCGCTCGTCGCCACTGCAGCGGCCCTCTCGGGAGTCGTCGCCGACGAGTACGTCGACGCAGCGTCCTACGGCGCCGAGCGACGGTTCGCGCTGCGGGTGCCGACGGCGTTCCTGCTCGGCCCGGTGCCGATCTTCTGGCTCACCCTCGTCGGAGGCTGCCTGGTCGGGCCGGTGCTGCTCGCAGCGCAGCAGTGGATCGGCGGCGTGGTACTCACGGTGATCGGCGCCGCCATCGCGGTGCCCGCCGTCAAGGCGTTCCATGGCCTGTCGCGACGGTGGCTCGTGTTCGTGCCGGCCGGCGTCACCCTGATCGACCACATCGGGCTGGTCGATCCCGTCCTGTTCCCCGCGCGGCAGATCTCGGCCTTCGGGCCCGCCGTCGAGGCGACGACGGCAACCGACCTCACCCAGCAAGCGCTCGGCCTCGTGCTCGAGATCTCGTTCGACAC
>CALMLJ010000351.1 GCA_937868025.1 uncultured Acidimicrobiaceae bacterium | reverse complement strand
TGCCGTCGGTCATCGCCCGCAACCTCAACGAGGCGAGCGGCACGTACCAGTCGGCGCTCATCGGCCTCGGCGTCGGGCTGTTCGTGCTCACGATCCTCATCAACATTTCGGCGCGGGTCCTCGTGCGACGCGTCGATGCCGCTACCAGGGGAGCCAGCTGATGGCCGCGACCGCCACCATCGATACCGCCCCCGACCCAGCCGGCGAGTCGCCGCTGCAGCACCCGCTCGAGAGCAGCCTGTCGACGGGTCGCAGTTGGCGAAACCGCCTCGCCAGTGCCTGGATGATCGCGTCGCTCATCGTCGCCGCCATCCCGCTCCTCGCCGTGCTCGGCATCCTGGTCGTGAAGGGCTTCTCGCTCGTGGCCAGCCTCGACTGGTGGAGCAAGCCGATCCCTTCGAACGTCGCGTCGAACGCGCTCGGTGGCCAGGAGGCGCAGGAAGCGTTCGGCAACGTCGGCACCGCTGCGCCGGTCAAAGAAGTCATCTACGGCATGCAGCCTGCGATCGTGGGCACGTTGATCACCACTGGCCTCGCCGCCCTCTTGTCGATCCCGCTCGGCATCGCCGCTGCCGTCTACCTCAACGAGTACGGCGGCAAGAGTCGATCGGCGACGATCATCCGCTTCTTCACCGATGTGATGACGGGTGTGCCGTCGGTGGTGATGGGCATCTTCATCTACACGGTCTGGGTGCTGAACTTCGAGGCGAGTGGGCGGTCGGGGCTTGCCGGCGGCCTGGCCCTCGCGTGCCTGATGTTGCCCGTCGTCGTTCGATCGACCGAGGAAATGCTGCGGCTCGTCCCCGACTCGCTGCGCCAGGCGTCGGCTGCGCTCGGAACGCCGCGTTGGAAGACGACGACCAAGGTCGTGCTCCCCGCAGCGATGCCCGGCATCACGTCGGGAGCGATGCTCGCCATCGCCCGTGCCGCCGGCGAGACCGCGCCCATCCTGTTCACGGTGGGCGTCGTGTCCTCGACCAACTTCTCGCTCTTCGGGCAGAACACCACGTTGTCGGCGCAGATCTTCTCGAACGCGACACAGCCCGGCGGTGAGTCGATCGCCTGGGGGGCCGCCCTCACCCTGATCGTGATCGTGATGGCGTTCACGCTGACCGCCCGCTTCGTCTCCTCGAAGTTCTCCGTCCGCGTCGACGGCTGACCCCGGCTCCTCGACCGCCGGGGTTCCCGCTGCGAGGAGCACCGACGGAGTCGCTCCTCGCGCTTCAGAACTCCGGGACGTTGCCGATGTAGGTGGGGTGACCGCCACTCTGCCTGCCACGCGTCCCGGGGCGGAGGAGCGCGCGGTGGGCCGCGGTCTGGTCGCGACGTACAGCCTGACGGCGGGGCTCGGGTCGGCCCTGCTGTTCCTGGTCGAGCCGATGATGGCCCGCCAACTCCTGCCCCTCCTCGGCGGGTCTGCCGCCGTCTGGAACACCGCCATGGTGTTCTTCCAGTGCGCCCTGCTCGCCGGGTACCTGGTGGCGCACCTCGCCCAGCGCGGGACGGGTGTCGGCGGACGTGGCCGACGCGTCGTGGTCGTCGCCGTGATCGCCGCAGGTGTGGTGGCCTTGCCGTTGACGCTGCCCGACTGGCGACCGCCGACGGGGAGCGGGCAGACGTGGTGGGTCATCGGCATCCTGGCCATGTCGGTCGGCCTGCCGTTCGTCGGTCTCGCGAGCCTCAGCCCGACCCTGCAGCGATGGTTCGCCGACACCGACCACCCGCACGCGGCGGACCCGTACTTCCTGTATGCGGCCGGCAACGTCGGCAGCGTGATCGGCCTGTTGGCCTATCCGATCGTCGTGGAGCCGACCCTCGGACTGGCGGACCAGCGGCGATGGTGGAGCGCCGGGTACCTGTTGGCCCTCGCCTTGTGCGTCACCTGTGTGGTGCTCCGGCGCCGGCACCTGGCACGCCCGACCGCCGATTTCGCGGCCGAGTCGGCGACCGCGCGAGCGGAGACCCCGCCCAGTCGTGTCGCCCGTCTCCGCTGGATCGCTCTCGCTGCCGTGCCGTCGGGTCTGCTGCTCGGCGTCACCCGACACCTGTCGACCGACGTTGCCGCGGTTCCACTGCTCTGGGTGCTCCCGCTGTTGGCCTACCTCGGCACCTTCGTGGTGGCGTTCCGCCGTGGCACCGCCCCCTCGGCGAAGCTCGTGCGGGGAGCGCTGCTGCTGAGCATCCCGCTGATCGCGACGATGGTCAGCGGCGTCGGGTCGGCGCTCGTCGCTGTCGCCATCGGCATCGGTGGGTTCACCCTGCTCGCGATGGTCTGCCACTCGTGTCTCGCAGCGGATCGACCCGACGCCACGTGGCTCACCTCGTACTACCTGTGGATCTCGTTCGGCGGCGCTGTCGGTGGCATCTCGGTCGCACTCGTCGCACCCGTGGTGTTCACGCGGGTCACGGAGTACCCCCTCCTGGTCGTGGCGGCTCTGGCCGTCGTGATGTTGCTTGCTCCCCGATCCCCGACGGCTCCGGGCGAGCCGTCCCGGGGCCCGGCCGTGCTCGCAGGCGTCGTCGTTCTCGCCGTCGGGGTGCTCTGCGTCGGCCTCTCCCGCCGTGGACCCGAACACGCCGCCCTGATGGCGCAGGTGCTCGCGGTAGGCGGTGCCGCTGCCTACGTGATCGCGAAGACCCCACGTCGCATCGCCGCTGCGCTCGCCGCGCTCGTCGTCGTGACCGTCGTCGTCGACGGTCGGTCCGGTCTCGCGGAATCACGCACGTTCTTCGGCGTGTACCGGGTGAGCGTCGACGACGACGGACGACACGTGTTCGAGCACGGCACGACGATCCACGGAGAGCAGGAGTTCGCGGCCGGTCCGACGACGGAGCCACTGACCTACTACACGCCGGATTCCGGGGTGGGGCGGACCTTCGCGGCGCTCGCCGACGATCCCGCAGCGCTCGATGTCGCGGTGGTGGGCCTCGGGGCCGGCACGTTGGCGGCGTACGGGCGGCCCGACGACCACATCGACTTCTACGAGATCGACGGGGAGGTGGTGCGCATCGCTCGCGACCCTCGATTGTTCACGTTCCTCCGCGACACCCGGGCCACGGTCTCGACGGTGGTCGGCGACGGACGCCTCGAACTGGCCCGGTCCGAGCGGCCCCTTGATCTCCTGGTGCTCGACGCGTTCAGCTCCGACGCCATCCCCGTACACCTCCTGACCGCCGAGGCCATGGACGAGTATCGCCAGCACCTCGTCCCCGGCGGGGTGATCGCTGTGCACATCTCGAACCGGTTCTTCGACCTCGCACCGATCGTGAGCCGTCTCGGTGAGCGGGCCGGTCTGCAGGCGCACCGCCTCAGCACGTCGGTGTCGACGTGGATGCTGTTGTCCGACGATCGTGCGCCCGCAGCGTTGCAGGACGAGCTGGCAGACCCGGCGTGGCGACTCGTCGAGCCCGACGGGTCGGCGCCGCTGTGGACCGACGACTTCTCGAACCTGCTCTCGGCGCTGGAGTAGGACGACGTCGGACAGCCGCCCGGAACGGGACGAGGTTGGCTACGTTCTGTCCATGAGCCGTCGCAAGAAGCAGAAGGGGTCGCCGTCGGGCGACGCCGTGTCCGTGGTCATCGCCGCCCCCGCCGATCGCCTCTACGACATCGTCACCGACGTCCGTCGTATGGGTCGGCTGAGCCCTGAGTGCACCGGTGGCAAGTGGCTCGGGTCGGCCACCGGTCCGGCGGTCGGTGCCCGGTTCCGGGGCCACAACCGGCGGGGTCCGATCCGTTGGTCGACGACCAACCTCGTGGTCTCGGCGAATCGTGGCCGGGAGTTCGCCTTCGAGACGAAGCAGAGCGGAGCGCGGTGGCGGTACCGCTTCGAGCCGTCGGAGGTCGGTGGCACCACGGTGACCGAGTCCCACGAGATGTTCCGTCGTCGCCCCGCCGTTGCGTGGGTGTTCGCCAATCTGCTCCTCGGCGGTGCGTCGTCGCACGACGAGGAGGTCAAGGCGGGCATGCGCGCCACGCTCGAGCGTCTGCGGGAGGTCGCCGAGGCGCCCGAGGTGTCGGCTCGTCGGCGTCGTCGGGGCCGACGTGCCCGCCGGGCGGAACGCCGCGCCGCGCTCGCGGCCTGAGCCGGTTCAGCCCGACTTCGGGTCGTAGGACCCGAAGTCGATCTGTTCGCCCCGGTCGATGCTGACCCAGTCCCGGGCTTCGAGGTACGGCCGGAACGTCTCGGCGATGTAGTGACCGTCGGCGACGGTCTTCGGTCGCTGCAGCTCGTACAGGTGGGGGAACTCGAGCCACGCGGTGACCGCGCTCCACAACCGGAGCGCGGCATCGCCCGTGGGCGGGTCGAGCACCACCGGTCCGAACAGCCAGTCCTGGTGCGGCCCGTCGGCGTCGGTCGAGATCCCCTGGTCGGCCGGCCGTTCGAAGCACAACGTCGGCACCCCGTAGCCGCCGGCGGCGATCACGGCGTCGTGGTCGGACCGAACGTCGTCGTGGGTGGTCGGATCGGCGATTGCCCGGTCCACGATCGTGGGGTCGAGCCCCATCGTCTCGAGGAGGTGTCGGGCGACGGCGGGGTCGTGGGGCTTGTGGCCGTCGACGTGCAACGCCGTGGCGGCGCGGAGGTACCACTCGTCGACGAGCGCCATGTCGGTCCGGCGCAGCAGCGCGCCGATGCGCATCATCGACCATCCGTAGGACCAGTCGCGTTCCCATGGGTGCTTCTTGCCCTCGACGCGGTTGACCTCCTCGAGGCTGAAGAACCGCCAGTCGATCTCGAGACCGGTCAGCCGACGTACCTCGCGGATCCAGATCGATGTCTGGTACGCGAACGGGCACATCACGTCGAAGTGGAAGGCAACGGCGGTGGGCTCGGTCATCGTGTCGCCTACCGGTCGCCGAGGCAGATGCCGATGGAGCGGGCGGTGCGGAGCGCACCGCTGTCGTCGGGCA
>CALMLJ010000350.1 GCA_937868025.1 uncultured Acidimicrobiaceae bacterium | reverse complement strand
CGGGCACGCTCTACACCGCCGACGAGGTCGCGGCGATCTGCGACACGGCCCACGCCGCCGGACTGCGCGTCCACATGGACGGCGCGCGCATCGCCAACGCGACGGCCGCGCTCGGCGGGACCGTCGATGCGTTGCGCGCCACGACGGTCGACGCCGGGGTCGACGTCATCAGCTTCGGCGGCACGAAGGCCGGCATGATGTACGGCGAAGCGGTCGTCTTCCTCGATCCCTCGCTGGGGCGCGACGTGAAGTTCGTGCGGAAGCAGGCCGGACAGCTGCCGTCGAAGATGCGCTACGTGGCGGCGCAGTTCGAGGCGCTCCTCGCCGATGACCTGTGGATCTCACTGGCCCGTTCGGCGAACGCCCGCGCCGTCGAGCTGGCCGACGCGCTCGCGGGCATCGAGGGGGTGCGGCTCTCGCGTCGCCCGGAGGTGAACTCGGTGTTCGCGTCGTTGCCCCGCCCCGCCATCGATCAGCTGCAGGCGTGGTCGTTCTTCTGGGACTGGGACGTGCACATCGACGAGGTGCGCTGGATGACGTCGTGGGCGACCGACGCCGACGACATCGCCGCGTTCGTCGCCGGGGTCCGCGCCGTCTGCCCCGGGTGATTCCGCCGCCCTGTGCCGGGTGAGCGCGCCTCGTCGGTAGCCTGACCGCCGTGGCACCGAGGTCTCGTTCCGACAAGTTGCTGGCGTTCGTGAGCCACCCCGTGACGGTCGCCGTGGCGGCGTTCCTCGTGATGGGGGCGGTGCTCGTTGTTTCCCGACTCGGTACCGATCCCGAGGAGCTGACCCTCCGGAAGTACCGCGAACAGGTCCTCGACGGCCGCGTGAGGACGGCGAAGCTCGGCGAGGAGTCGAACTCCGTGACGGGCAAGCTCCGCAACGGCGACGAGTACCGCACCGTGATCCCCCACGAGTACAGCGACGAACTCACCTCGCTGCTCATCGAGAACGACGTCGACGTCAGCGCCGACAACGAGACCCCGTCACTCGCCGAATCGCTCCTGTCGGACTACCTGCCGCTCGTCATCGTGCTCCTGGTGTTCGGCGGGTTCATCCTCAACCTCCAGGCCGGCGGCAAGTCCGCCAAGTTCGGGCAGATGCGGTCGAAGCGCAACAAGGAGGCGCCCGACGTCTCGTTCGCCGACGTGGCCGGCGCCGACGAGGCCGTCGAAGAACTGGGTGAGATCAAGGAGTTCCTCGAGAACCCCGACCGCTTCGCTGAACTCGGCGCGAAGATCCCGCGGGGTGTGCTCCTCGTCGGGCCGCCCGGCACCGGCAAGACGTTGCTGGCCAAGGCTGTCGCCGGTGAGGCCGGCGTTCCCTTCTTCACGATCGCAGGCTCCGACTTCGTCGAGATGTTCGTCGGCGTGGGCGCCGCTCGTGTGCGCGACCTGTTCAAGCAGGCGAAGGCGTCGGCTCCCGCGATCATCTTCGTGGACGAGATCGATGCCGTCGGTCGCCACCGCGGCGCAGGCGTCGGCGGCGGTCACGACGAACGCGAGCAGACCCTCAACCAGTTGCTCGTCGAGATGGACGGCTTTGCGACCGAGGCCGGTGTCATCCTCATGGCGGCCACCAACCGGCCCGACATCCTCGACCCCGCGCTGTTGCGTCCCGGCCGCTTCGACCGTCAGATCGTCGTCGACGCCCCCGACCTGCAGGGCCGCAAGGCGATCCTCGACGTGCATGCCCGCAACAAGCCCCTCGGCGCCGGGGTCGACCTGTTCGTGTTGGCCCGTCGCACCCCGGGCTTCACCGGTGCCGACCTGGCCAACGTCATCAACGAGGCGGCGCTCATGTGCGGCCGGCGGCACGGCAACACCATCGAGATGTCCGACGTGAACGAAGCCGTCGACCGGGTCATGGCCGGGCCCGAGCGCAAGAGCCGAATCATGAGCGACCGCGAGAAGTCGATCACTGCCTATCACGAAGGCGGTCACGCGCTGGTGGGCCATCTCACCCCCGACGCCGATCCGATTCACAAGGTGTCGATCGTGGCCCGCGGTCGCGCCCTCGGCTGGACCCTCGCGCTGCCCGTCGAGGACCGGCAGAGCCACTCCCGCAACGAGCTGCTCGGCCGCATCGCGATGCTGATGGGCGGGCGGACGGCGGAAGAGCTGGTGTTCGGCGAGATCACGACCGGTGCCTACGACGACATCGAACAGGCCACCCGGCTGGCCCGCAAGATGGTGACTGAGTTCGGCATGAGCGACGCGATCGGCCCGCAGCGGCTGACGGCCGCGACCGACGAGCCCTACCTCGGGCGCGACGGCACCCGTGCGGAGATGTCGAACCAGGTCGCGGCGGTCGTCGACTCCGAGATCAAGCGAATCCTCGACGAGGCCCACGAACGGGCCCGCGTCATTCTCACTGAGCACCGCTCGACGCTCGATCTGCTGGCTGAGCGCCTCATCGAGCGGGAGACCCTCGACGAGGATCAGCTGGGCGATGTGTTCGCCCAGGTGGCAGGCTCCTCCGATGAGTGAATCAGGGCAGGGTGCGCACGACCTCAACCGGATCGATCCGTCCGCGACGGAGGCGGCACCGCCGGTCGATGTCGAGCGAATCGCCGCTGCGGTGCGGGAGATCCTCGCTGCGATCGGCGAAGATCCCGAACGTGACGGTCTCAAGGACACGCCGGCACGGGTGGCCCGCATGTACGCCGAAACGTGCGCCGGGCTGCACGAGGACCCGGCGCGCCACCTGAAGGTGACGTTCGACGCCGACCACGACGAGATGATCCTCGTTCGCGAGATCCCGTTCTATTCGATGTGCGAGCACCACCTCGTGCCGTTCTTCGGCCACGCCCACGTCGCGTACATTCCGTCGGCGAGCGGCCGTATCACCGGGTTGTCCAAGCTCGCTCGCCTGGTCGACGGGTACGCCAAGCGACCGCAGGTGCAGGAACGACTCACGACGCAGGTCGCGCAGGCCATGGAGACAGCGCTCGAGCCCCGCGGCATCGTCGTCGTCATCGAGGCCGAACATCTGTGCATGGGTATGCGGGGGGTCCGCAAGCCCGGCTCCACCACCGTGACCAGCGCGGTACGCGGCATCTTCCGGAGTGACCCCTCGGCTCGTGCCGAGGCGATGCGCTTCATTCAGGGCTGAGAGCAGTCAAGGCTGAACTGCTGGTCCGTTGGGCCCGTGCGATCTCGTCGCGGAGGAGATCGCGGCCTCAGTATCTCGTGGCGAAGTGAGCGACGAGGGCCCGGAGTTCGGCGACCAGGTCGTTGTCGAGCATCGGGGTCGTCCGCAACGCGAGGGAGAGCATCGTTCCGGCCGACTGCCAGTGAACATCGAGCCGACGCTCGATCTCCGGGGTCAGCCGGGGAATCAGACCGTCCTCGACGAGGCGGTGACCCACTCGTCGTGTCAGCTCGCGGTCGCTCGCCAGCTCGGCGCGGCGCTGCCGCTCGGCGAGCGGTGCGCTGAACCACAGGCGAGTGAGCTCGGGTCGACGACGGTAGAGGTCGAGGTGCGCGTCGAGTGTGGCCTCGAAGACCGCACCGATCGACTCGAACGGTCGGCCGAGCGCCGCATCGACAGCATCGGCGGCAGCGGTCGCGTGCTCGGTTACCAGCACGCCGAAGATCTGGTCGACATCGGTGAAGTACCGATAGACGGTGCCGACGGCGACGCCGGCCCGAACGGCGATGGCCGACGTCGTCACCTGGTCGACATCCTCGGATGTCAGCAGCTCTCGCGCCGCGGCGAGGATCGCCTCCACCTTGGCGTTGCTCCTCTGTTGTTGCGGCACGGGTCGGGCGGCGCCTGCGGTCACGTCGCTCCCGAGACCTCGGTCAGCGTGGCGACGGCCTCGGCGAGCGCAGCCACCTTGCCGGCGTCGACCCGGCCGTAGATCTCGCGCATCCGTCGTGCCGTCTGGGCCTCGGCCGCAGCGACGGCATCGGCGAGATGGCTGACCTCGGGGTAGGGCGGCGCCCATCCGTGGAGCTTCACCCGGTCCTCGCCGCTCGTGGCCAGATCAGCCTCGAGCGGCGACATGCCGGACAGGGCCACGGACTGCAGGTTCACGTCGCCGCGCAGCTCCCGGAGGACTTCGACGACGATGCCGGCGGAGCCGTGTGCATCAGCGGGGAGGGGCAGCCCACGCCACGCCGAGAACAGCGCGAGGCCGAAGAGAGGAGCCGCCTCGATGACGTCCCGACCGATCGTGGTCAGAACGGTTGCGGCGTCCTCCGGCCAGCTGGCACGGGCGGCCGCGGCGAGCGCATCGAGGTAGACGGCGTTGATGTGGGTCGGGGTCGCGGTGGCGACAACGGTCGGCCAGATGAGCTCGATGATCGACGGCGAGAAGAACCCGAATGCGCTTTGGACCTGCGCTGCCGTGACGTCTCCCATGGCGCCGGCCCGACCGCCGGCGTAGAGCACGACGGCGTCGTCGATGCCGGCCGCTGCGGCGGTTTCGAGGCTGACGGGGTGGAAGGGAAGGGCCGATCCGAGTCGGTTGATCCGGTGGTCCATCAGGTCGATGTCGGTCGTCATCGCTCGATCGTACCCAAAACCTGAATCACGTTCAGGTTTTCCAACGATCTGGGTGTCGATTCGTGCCGCCAGCACCCGTTCTGCGCCACAGAACCGGTGGGTCCGTGGAAGGATGCGCCGATGACGACCGACCGCATCGAGGTGCAGCGCAC
>CALMLJ010000349.1 GCA_937868025.1 uncultured Acidimicrobiaceae bacterium | reverse complement strand
GTCGACGAGAAGGGCTCACCCGACTCCTCGACCATCGGGAGCGCGTCGGTGTCGGCGCGGAGGAGAATGGTCGGACCGGGATGCGCTCCGACCAGGTCGGCCACGATCGACGTGAGCCCCTCGCCGGTGTAGATGTCGAGCCCGAGGCCGGAGATGGCGTCGAGGATGCGGCGCTGGGTGTCGGGGTTGTCGAGGCCCAACTCGGGATGGCGGTGGATCTCGCGGCGTAGGTCGATCGCGTCGGGGAGCATCTCCCCCACCAGGTCGTCGAGGACGTCGGCCTCGAACACGACGCTGGTCACGACAAGCCGGCTTTCGCGTACATCGTCACCACGGCAGCGCCTCCGAGCCCGAGGTTGTGCTGCAGCGCCACCTTGGCGCCGTCGACCTGACGCTTCTCGGCCTCGTCACGGAGTTGCCAGTTGAGCTCGGCGCACTGCGCCAGACCGGTCGCTCCGAGCGGATGGCCCTTGGAGATGAGGCCGCCCGACGGGTTCACCACGACGTCACCGCCGTAGGTGACGGCGCCCGAATCGATCAGCTCACCGGCCTTGCCCTCGGCGCAGAGTCCCAATCCTTCGTAGGTGATGAGCTCGTTGGCGCTGAAGCAGTCGTGGAGCTCGACGACATCGACGTCCTCGGGACCGAACCCCGACTCCTCGTAGACCTGCTGCGCCGCAGCCTTGGTCATGTCGAACCCGACCAGCTTCATATCGGAGCCCGAGAACGTGGACTCGAAATCGGTGGTCATCGCCATGCCGACGATCTCGACGGCGTGGGCTTCGAGGCCGTGCTCTCGCACGAACCGCTCCGACGCCAGGATCGCCGCACCGGCGCCGTCCGACGTCGGGCAGCACTGCAGTTTCGTCAGCGGGTCGTAGACCATCGGCGCGTTCAAGATGTCCTCGAGGGAGTACTCGTCACGGAACTGCGAGTACGGGTTGTTCACCGAATGGCGGTGGTTCTTCTCGCCGATGCGAGCAAACGACTCAGCCTTCACGCCGTACTTCTCCATGTACTCGCGACCGGCGTTGCCGAACATCTGAGGAGCCGGCGGAGCGGCGGGGGCATACTCACGCCGGCCCACCATGTCCTCGAAGTGCTTGTCGAGGGGCGTGGTGCGATCGGTGTACTTGATGCCGAGCGAGCCCTTCTCCATCTTCTCGAAGCCCAGGGCGAGCGCACAGTCGGCGAGGCCACCTTCGATGTACTTCTTGGCGAGGTACAGCGCGGACGAACCCGTCGAGCAGTTGTTGTTGACGTTGATCGCCGGGATGCCCGAGAGGCCGAGCGTGTAGAGCGCCCGCTGACCGGCAGTCGAGTCGCCGTAGCAGTACCCGACAGCGGCTTGCTCGACCATCGCGTAGTCGATGCCGGCATCGGCGAGCGCCTTCGTTCCCGCCTCCTTCGCCATGTCGGGATAGTCCCAGTCCTTCGAGCCCGGCTTCTCGAACTTGGTCATGCCGACCCCGACGACGAACACTCGATTCCCCACGACGAACCCCCTGATCTGTTGCTGTGGGCAACACGGTAACTGGTAGGGAAGGTTCGTTTGTCACGGACTCCAGATCGCGGCGAGCATGTTGCGCATGGGTCAGGTCGTGACGATCGTCAATCAGAAGGGCGGCGTCGGCAAGACGTCGGTCACGTTGGGACTCGCGTCGGCTGCGATGGCCAAGGGCCACAAGGTTCTCGTCGTCGATCTCGACCCTCAGGGTGCCTCGTCGTGGGTACTCGGCATCGACTCCGACCGCGTGACCAAGTCCGTCGCCGACGTACTGAGCAGCAACCGGAGCGGCTCGGCCAAGCAGGCAATCGTTCCCTCCCGATGGGGCCACCTCGTCGACGTGCTGCCGTCGTTGCCGGAGCTGCAGAGCCTCGAAGTGCTGCGCGGCGGCCTCGAGTCGATGTTGCTCGGCGCCAAGACGGAGACCCGCCTGCGCAAAGGGTTGCAGGGCGTCACCGAGGGCTACGGCGTGATCCTCGTCGACTGCCCACCCTCTCTGGGTGCGCTCACGTCCAATGGTCTGGCGGCTGCGTCGCACGCGCTGCTGGTCGTCGAACCGACGGCGCTGAGCCTCCGAGGAATCGACCCCGTCGCCGACCTCATCGAGAACGTGTGGGAGCACCACAACCAGTGGCTCGACCTGGCGGGAGTGATTGTCAACCGCGCACCGGCCCGGTCGCACGACGCGGAGGTGCACCTGCAGGAGCTCCACGCCATCGTCGGACGGAAGGCCGTGTGGGAACCGTTCATCCCGCCGCGGGTCTCGGTTGCCGAGGCGGCGGCGTCACGGCGACCGATCCACGAACTCGGCGCCCGTGGCGCCGATGCGGCTGCGGTGTTCGACGCGCTCTACAAGAAGCTCTGGAAGGTCATCAAGCCGGCACGGGCTTGACGCTGACACACTGCTGCGGTGGCGAAATGGTGCCCCGAGTGCCGGGGCGAGTGGTGGCGCGAGCCCGAAGTGTGCCCGGACTGTGGAGTGGCGCTGGTCGCCGACGAGCCACCGGAACCGGAACGCGTGCGCCACGACGCCCGAGACCTCGGCGACGAGGTCGAGGTCGACCTCGTTGGGGCCGGCCGGTCGCGGCGGTGGCGCATCGAGCTCGAACTCACCAACGCCGACCTGCCGTTCCGCTGGGACGGTAATCGACTGCACACCGTCGATGCGGCGATCGCACCGCTCGATGAGCTGGGTCTGCTCGACCTCGATGAACCTGACGACGATCCACCGGACGACGAGCAGCGCCCGGTGTCGGCTCGCTTCGTGCCGACACCTCCGCAGATCGTCGCGACCAAGGTGTGGTGGGCGTTCGAGAACCCGTGGGGCACCTGGGCGACGGTCGTCGCAGTGCTGACGATCATCGCGGGTGTCCTCGGCCTGATCGAGCTGCTCAGCTGACGGTCCACTCCGCGACCAGGAACGCGCCGAGCCCGACCTCGTCCAGCAACGCCTCGGCCTCGGTCACCCGGCTCCGGGCACGGATCGCGGTGAGATCGCCCAGGTGCGCTCGCTCCTGCCAGATCCGTCGGCCCTCGTCGACGAGATCGTCGATGCCCCATCGGCGGAGGAACCCGGCCTGGGTCACCAGGTTGGCACCCGATGGGAGCTGGTCGAATGGGACGTCACACGTGATGTCGGTGTGCCCAGGGGCCT
>CALMLJ010000348.1 GCA_937868025.1 uncultured Acidimicrobiaceae bacterium | reverse complement strand
TAGAAGCGCTGGTCCTCGTCGATCGGACCGACGGCGGTGGCGTGGCTGCAGCGGACGTCGTTGTGGTTGATCTCGAGGTTCGGCACCGACTCGGCCCACGCGTCGTCGGACAGCTTGATGACCCGGTTGGTCTGGTTCGCGTTCGAGCCCTGGCCTTCGTGGTCGACGCGGATCATGCCGGTGTAGACGGCGTGGGCACGGTCGTCGAGCGCACCCTTGAACAGCAGGTCGGACGTGGTGTCGCGTGCTTCGTGCGTCTGGAAGGTGCGGAGGTCGTGCATCTGGTCGCCGTCGCCGAGGTAGAGGGCCGACATCCGGCCGGTGGCGCCACGGCCGACGAGGCGGCAGTCGAAGCGATTGCGGGCGTAGTCGCCGCCGAGCGCGACATGGGACAGACGGAGCGTCGCTTCCTGCCCGACCGTGGCGCTCACGGCACCCAGCTGGTCGGTGCCGGCACCCCACGCGTTGACCGTGACCAGGCCGACCCGGGCGGCGGCGCCGACGGTGACCTCGATACGAGGAACGACCAGTGCGGTCGCGTCGGTGGAGGTCGACCATTCGACGACCTGGAACTCGGAGTTCTCTCCGGCATCGACGACGAGCCGGGGCAGGACGAGGGCGCCGTCGGCGTCGACGTAGGACACGACGTGGAACGGCCGCTCGACGGTCACGCCCCGCGGCACGCTCAGGAGGAGCGGATCGGACCCGTGGGCCAGGTTGAGGTCGCCGAACGGGTCGGTCGCGACGACGTGTTCGCTGCTGCTCACGGTCGGGGCGACGACAACGCCACCCAAGGCGGCGTCGCTGTCGCTCAGGCGGCCGAAGCGAACTCCCTGCGCTGCCACCGCGTCGTCGAGCTCGGCAACCACGAGGTGACCGTTGTGCAGCACGATTCGGCCGGCGTGTTCGCCGAGCGACGCCGAGACGTCGAGCGCCGCCGCCGGCACGTCACCGTCGGTGGTGGTGGCGACGGAGTACCGATCGAGGTCGACGTCGCCCACGCGGCTGTAGCGCCACTCCTCGAGCGAGGCGTCGGGGAGAGTCGCCGCAGCAAAGCGTTCGGCGGCCGCGACACGCTGATCGGCGAGCCACTGGGGGCCCGTCAGCGAACCAGCGCGGGATGAGGTGAGTGCGTCGACAGACACGAGATCGTGCGTCCTTCGAGTTTCGGGTCGGGTGCCGCCGGGCTGCGACTGCAACGTTGGAACCTGCCGGGTACGGCAATTAGTCCCACGGCGATAGGAGAAATCCTAGCGGCCGAACGACCCGTCTGGCCAAGGCCAAGCGTCTTCGATGGCCTCGAGCTCCGCGGCGGTGAGCGCGACCGGGCTCGACACGCGGGGTGCCCGGATGATCTCGGCCCGGGCGAACCGTTCGTCCGACGCCAGCTCGATGAGGCGGACGGGCCGGGCCGCGTGGTCGAGGTCGAGTCCCACCCCGAAGCGGGGGCGGCCCTCGTCGGACATGACGTCGAACTCCGGCAAGGTGCTGACCTCACCGAGACCCCAGACCCCGGTCGTCGCCGCGTGCCGTCCACCGGTCACCCACAACACGGCGGGATGGCCCGGCCGGACAAGGTCGACCCGGTAACTCGCTGCCATCTCCCACGAGTCGATCCGGGGTGCTGCCGGATCGGCGAGGATCGCCTCGATCGCACCGATCACGTCCCAGACCTCGGGCTTCGCCTTGAACAGCCACGCCGCCACCGGCGTTCCGTCGCGGAGGTGGGCGATCGGCTCGCTCATCCCCCGCGCTTGAACCAACGGCGCCAGCCGCGGTCGGAGGCACCTCCGCCACGGGACGAACCGAACGACCGGGGGCTCCGGCCCCGCTCGGCATCGACTTCGGCGCGGGTCGAGTCCACCACGGCGTTCACGATGTTCTCGGCCTCGTCGAGCAGTGCCGCGATCGACGGGTCGGACCCGACGCTGGCCGGCTCGGGCGGGGTCGGAGGGGTGATCAACGTGCCATGGGACCAGTTCACGTCGGCGAGCCGGGGCTGGAACGCCGGGCAGTTCTCGGGGCAACGCCACGGCGCCTCGGGAGCGAGATCCAGATCGCACTTCCGCACGGACTCACCCGTCGCGTACGTCCGGCTCTCGAAGAACTTGCACTCCTCCCGCATCGGCATGGCGACATTGTGCCCGGGGCAACCCCTCAGTCGCTAGCGCTACCTGCCGACCTTCTCAGTATGAGTACGTTCTCCTCAGAGCCCGCGGCGGCGGTGCCCGACGGCCTCTGGTCGACGCTGAGCGTCGCCGGTGTCGCCATTGCAATCCTCTCGCCCGACACGACCGTCGACTGGTGCAACCCGGGGTTCGCCGACCTGGCGGAACGCACCACCGACGAGATGACCGGCCGCACCATCGTCGACGCGCTCGGGATCGAACGGCCCGATCGGCTGAACCAGGCGATCGCCGCCGCCGTCTTCGGCGAAGGCGCGTTGGAACGGTTCGAGGTCGAGAGCGTCGACTGGGCAGGCACGAAACGCTGGCTGGCGCTGTCGGCATCGGTCAGCGACACCTGGACGGAACCGGGCCGACTGGTGGTCGTTGCCGAGAACCTGACCGCCGAGCGACGCGGCCACCGTCGCGAGTCACCGATGGAAGCGGCCCGGCGCGCCACCGAGGACGGTCTCACCGGCCTGCCCAACCGGGTCACCTTCGAGGCACTGCTCGAGTCGTCGCTCCGCCGGGCAGCGCGCACGTTGGTACCGCTCGCCGTGATGACCTGCGACCTCGACGGGTTCCGCGTCGTGAACGAGCGACTCGGCGACGCTGCCGGCGACATCGTGCTCCAGGCGGTCGCCTCCCGACTGTCGCACACGTTGCGACAGAACGACGTCCTGGCCCGCTTCACCGCCGACGAGTTCATCGTCGTCGCCGAGGAGGTCGAGGACGAAGCGAACGCCCACCTGGTCGCGCGCCGGCTGGCGTCCGCGATCGCCGGTCCGATCGACGTCGACGGCGTGGACGTTCGTATCGGGGTGTCCATCGGGTTCACGCTCGCCCGCGGCCACGAGCGCCCTCAGGAACTCCTCGCCGAGGCGGAGCGGGCGATGGAAGGCGCCAAGCGCGCCGGCAAGGGCCGATCGATGTCGTTCACCGAGGTCGTCAACGGACCGCGCCAGACCGCGCCGTCGACGATCGACTGGAACGAGCTGGCGCGGACAGCTCCGGCCGAAGCCGCCGCCCCCGTCGTCGACACGACGCCCACCGAGGCTGACGAGTAGATCGGGGTAGGTTGGCGACATGGCCGACCTCGGAACCCCTCGCTACGTCCGGTTCACCAACTTCAAGCGCAGCGGCGCCGCGGTGTCGACGCCGGTGTGGTTCGCCCCCTTCGGCGACGGGTGGGTGTTCTCCTCGGCACCTGACGCCGGCAAGGTGAAGCGCCTGCGCAACAACCCGGCGGTCGAGATCACCGCGAGCGACGTGCGTGGCCGGGTCAAGCCGGGCACGCCGGTGTTCGGCGGCACCGCTCGCATCGTGGACGCTGGAGCTGCGGCCGACGCCGAGCGAGCGCTGGCCAAGCGCTACGGCTGGCAGTGGTCGCTCCTGCGAGCCAGCGAGAAGCTCCGGGGCCTGGTCGGGATCAAGGCCGAGCCCACCTACATCGAGGTGACCCTCGGCGAGGTCGCCCGCACCGACGCCGGCTGAGCACTCAGCCGACCGCCACCTGAGTCCCCACAGTTCACCTGTGGGGGACGGATCGCCAGGTCAGCCGACGCTGCCTTCCATCTGCAGTTCGATGAGACGGCTCCACTCCACCGCGTACTCCATCGGCAGCGTGCGGGTGATCGGCTCGATGAAGCCGTTGACGACCATCGACATGGCCTGCTCCTCGGAGAGGCCGCGGCTCTGGAGGTAGAACAGCTGCTCGTCGGCGACCTTCGACACGGTGGCCTCGTGACCGATGACGGCATCCTTCGCACCGACCTCCATGTAGGGGTAGGTGTCCGACACCGAGAAGTCGTCGAGGATCAGCGCGTCGCACTGCACGTGGGCCTTGCAGCCGTAGGCGCCCTCGTCGATGTGCACGAGGCCGCGGTAGCTGGTGCGACCGCCGTCCTTCGAGATCGACTTCGAGACGACCTTCGACGTGGTCTCCGGAGCGGCGTGCACCATTTTGGCGCCGGTGTCCTGGTGCTGACCGGGGCCGGCGTAGGCAACCGAGAGCACCTCGCCCGAGGCCTTCGGCCCGACCAGGGTGCAACCCGGGTACTTCATGGTCAGGCGTGAGCCGATGTTGCCGTCGATCCACTCCATGTGGCCCTCGGCCTCGACGCGAGCGCGCTTGGTGACGAGGTTGAACACGTTGTTCGACCAGTTCTGGATCGTGGTGTACGTGACACGAGCCGACGGCTTGACGACGATCTCGACCACGGCGGAGTGCAGCGAGTCGGAGGTGT
>CALMLJ010000347.1 GCA_937868025.1 uncultured Acidimicrobiaceae bacterium | reverse complement strand
GGCGAGCGCGGCGAGACGGGCGCTCCTCGGGGTGTTGGGGTTCGCGAGTGCGCCGATGCGCGTGTGGCCGTCGGGGTCGTCCAGCAACCCGACGAGGGTGTCGGCATCGGCCCACGGGGCGCGGGCGATGCGTCGACGGTCCGGCTGCTGCCCCGAGCCGTCGTGCGGGGAGTCGTTCACAATCGGTATTGCCGCGAGAGCGCCGCCGGGTCGAGCAACTCGATCCGCCGACGACCCGTCGCGACCAGTCCCTGCGCACGCCAGGTCTTGAGCGCCCGGGCCACGGCGTCCCGGGACGCCGACACGACACCGGCGAGGTCGTCCTGCGTGAATGGCAGATTGATGTGGATCGTTCCGTCCGGCAGCACGTCACCGTGCTGGTCTGCGAGTTGGAGCAGTTCGCGGGCCAGCCGCGTGCCGACACCGTCCGCCCCGAAGCACACCCGATGGCTGTCGGACTGGCGGAGGCGACCCACGAGCGTCCTGATCACGGCAACGGCGATGCCCGGGTGCTCATCGATGAGGGCGTGGAACTCGCGGGACTCGACGAACTGGACCTCACACGCCACGAGCGTGCTGATCGTGGCCGAGCGGGCCCGCCCGTCGAACACCGACAGCTCACCGATGAGCTCACCGGCACCTCGGATGGCCAACACGGTCTCGTACCCGTCGGGGTGCGACGCCGTCAGCTTCACCAGGCCGCACCTCACGATGCCGAGGCGGGTCGCCGACTCGCCCTCGGCCATCACCGTCGTTCCCGGCTTGAATCTGCGACGCACGCCGAGTCGATCGAGCGCAGCACGCGCCGGATCGTCGATCGTCTCGAGAAACGAAGGCGGGAGATCGTCCAAGGCTGCCGAGTTTCCCATACCGATCAACGTTCGGCACGGGTGCCACCCATGGTGTCGGCGCCGAAGGGTTCTGCCGACTCCGCCGTCACGGCGCGCAGCACGCGAGGAGGCGCTCGACGTCCACGATGGTGAGATGGCGACGCGCGGTCGCGACGATCCGCTGGCGCCGCCACGTGACGAGGGTCTTGGCGACCGAATCCCGCGAGGCGGCGATCATCAGGGCCAGGTCGGCCTGCGTGAGGGGGATCTCGATGGCGATCGATCCATCGGGATGCTCGCGACCGTGCTCGGCCGCGAGTTGCAGAAGGCACGCGGCGAGCCTCGTCGGCGACGATCCGGAGGACCGAAGTCGCTCGTCGACGATCGAGCGGAGACGCTCGGCCACCACCGACATCGCCGCTGCCCGAGCCGACTCGTTGTGCGCAAGGACCTCGCGGAACTCCTCGAGCCGGATCACCCGGAGTCTCGTCGGCACGATCGCGGTCACCGTCGACGTGCGAGGTTCACCGTCCATGGCCTCGAGGAGTCCGACGCAGTCGCCGGCGTGGCGCAGGCCGAGGAACGTCGACCTGCCGTCGACCGACGCCGCCGTCATCTTCACCACACCGTCGATCACGAGCGCGACGCGCCCGGCGCGCTCCCCCTGGAGGAACGCGATCTCACCGGTCCGGAAGTGACGCACGACTCCCCGCTCGACGAGATCCGAGCGCGCCGAGTGATCGAGCCGCTGCTCGAACGGCAACGTCCGGGCCAGTCGGACATCGGCACGAGCGGCCATCGTCGAGGAGGCCGTTCGGCCGAACACCTGGTTCATCGGTGGGCTACGACGTGACCGAGAAGCGGAGCGCGTACGGGCTCCACGGGAACTTGCCAGCAAGCCAGTTGGTCGACCCGGTCACCGAGCCGTTCGTGGAGCGGATCGACGAGTTGAGGAACGGAGCGGTACCCCCGAACGTCCCGTCCTTCCAGGTGACGGAACCGAACCACACCTGGAAGGGCCCGAACCGGGTCAGGTCGACCGTGACCGTCGCCGTCGCAGACCGGACGCCTGGCAGGTTCACGGTGCCGGCGATCCGGCTCACACCGAGCCCGTCGGTCGACACCACCAGTCGGCCGCTCGTCACCGTCGCGTCGACCGAGTACGAGAGCGACCCGGTCAGCACCAGTTGCACGCGTTGGCCGAGCGGCGGAGCGCTCGTGATCGTCACGCGGGTCGCGGCGGACCGTGTGCCGCCGTCGTCGTCGGACGCCGTGATGGTGACCGTCTTCTCCCCCGCCGTGCCGTAGGCGTGCGACCCGGCGCACGAGCCGGCGATCACCTGGGCCGATGACGAGGTGCCGTCACCCCAGGCGATCGAGCAGGTGAGGGTGTCGTGGGTCGACGGATCGCCAACGGCAGCGGCGACCGCGATCGTGGCGCCAACCGGACCGGAGGCCGTGGGCGTGGTCACCGCGATCGACGGGGGTGCATTGGAGACGACGACCTGGAGCTCGTCGCCCACCGGGTCGTTGACGCCGTCGTCCGCGGTCAGGCGGAACGTGAACGTCCCGTCGTCATCGCAGGAGAACGTGGTCGAGGCGCTCGCCGGCGACGCAGCCGTGCAGGAGGCGCCGGCGTCGACACCCGCTCCGGGGATCACCGACCAGGAGACGGCGACCGCTGGACTGTCGTCAACGACGGAGCCGTCCACGACGAAGGAGCTCCCTTCGACCGCCGCGAGGTCGTCGCCCGCGTCGACGACGGGCGCCGCGTCCGGGGCGCCCTCGATGGTCACCTCGACCGGGGCGGAACCGGTCTCCCCGTCGTCGTCGGTGACCTCGACGACGGCGGCGTAGGTGTCGGGGAGCGAATAGACGGTGGAGGCACGACAGGCCCCGGCGGTGACGACTCCGGCGATCGTCGTCCCGTCGCCGCGGTCGACCGCGCAACTGAGCGTGTCGTTGGATCCGGCATCGCCCGTGAAGACCACGAACTCGACCGTCTCGCCCACTGCCGCGCCGAGCTGCGGCGTCGGGTTCATCAGACCCGGGGCGACGTTGCGAACCGTCGCCACGGTGGTGTCGGAGACGGGCGGGAACCCCTCGTCCGCCGCGGTCAAGGTGAGGGTGAACGATCCGTCGTCGTTGCACGTGAAGTTCGTACTCGGGTCGGCCGGGTCCTCCGCGGTGCACGTCGCACCGGGGTCGGTGTCGACACCGGGGGTCACGGTCCAGGTGGCGGTCGGAGCACTGTCGGGATCGACGACCGAGCCCTCGACGGCGAAGGCGAATCCCTCCGCAGCATCGAGCACCGGGCCGGCATCGACCGTCGGTGGGTCGTCGTTCGCAGCCGGCCCCACCACGATGGGGGCAACCTGCTCGGCCGGCACGACGGTGGTGGGGCCGCCGTCGCCGCCGGCGAGGTCGTAGTAGGTCCCCTCCACGTTCGACACGGCGACCCCGAAGTGGAACGTGACCGATCCGTTGGCCGGCACCACGACGGGCCCGTCCCACGTGAGCTGCTGGTCGTTGATCTCGGGGTCGGACGAAACGGCTCCCGACGTGGTGCCCGGCCGGTACGCGAATCCGTCGGGGAGGAGGTTCGACACCGACGTCAGCGACTTCGGCGCCCCGTTCGGATTCGTGACGGTCACGGTGTAGCCATTGGCGCCGCCGACGGGTGTGGTCGGGGCGTCGGCGGCGACCGATGTCGTCAACGGCGCGACACCGGACGGCGAGATGCTGACCAGCGACGAGATCGTCACCCATTCCGACGGCGGGAGGGTGACGGTCCAGCTGAGCCCGGCGCCGTTGTCGACGTAGTCACCGCAGCTGCAGGTGGCCGGAAAGGCCTGCCGGGCGGCCATCAACGTCCACATCTCCTCCATCTGACCCTCGAAGGCGCGGCTCCCCGGCGTGATCGGCGTCCACTGTTCGAGGCGCGGGCCGGGCTCGGGGGTCTCGTCGAGGGGGTCGGCCACCCCTCGGCAGGCCACGGCTCCGGTCGCCGGATCGTAGGAGCCGAAGCCGAAGTCGGACTCCTGCAGGTTGCAGTCGGCAGCGCGGTACAACGTCGCGGTGACGGGCGTCGTCCGGCGGTTCCGGAGGAAGACGTCGGTGCGCCACGACTCCGCTCCGACGACGTAGGAGTCCCGCTGCAACACGTCGGTCTGCCCGTCCTGGGTCACGGTATTGGTGTCGAGGGTGAACGGATTCGCCGCCGTCCCGGTGCCGGACGGACCGACCTGGTTGAAGCTCCCCAGGAGGAGCGAACCCCCAAGGATCTCGTCGCCGATCGGCACGACGGCGGGACGGAACAACGTCGAGCCGACCGCGAGCGCGGTGACGCACGCCGTGTCGCCGTAGAAGGCGCCGGCGCCGTCGAGCTGGTGATCGGCCGAGCAGTTGAGATCGGCCGAGGTAGCGATGCGGGTCAAGGGCCCCGCCGACGTGATCTGCACCGACGTCGCGCCGGCCATCAACGCGGGCACGAGCACGGCGCCGACCATCAGCGTCGCCACCGCAGCACTGCCTGCCCGCCGCCGTCGCCGATCGGCCCGCGCCTGCGCCGGCGTCCTCCACATCGAACGGTTCCCCACGCCAGTCCCCTTCACAGTCGGATGATGTCCGAGTAGACGATCCGCCGACCGCCCGACCGAACGTCGACGTTGTGCATCGGTCGTTGCTCGTACTCGTCGATCACGAGTCGTTGAGGCGTCGTGAACCGGTTGCCGAGCAACGTGATCGTGCCGGTCCAGGAGGCGGCACCGTCGACGTCGACCGACCCCGTGAGGGGGACTGCGACCGCGCCGGCCGGGGGCGCCCACGACAGGTCGCCCGCCCCGGCGATGTCCTGCCGTTCGACCCACACCTCCATCAGCGTCGGCGATGCCTGGGGGTTGCCGTTCTGATCGGCGAACGACGTGTACGACCGGCCCGTCACGGTGAGGGTGACCTTCCGTGGATCGAGAGGATCGAACGTGACGGTGGCCGCGCGGTCGGGCGTGAGTTGAATGAAGTCGGCCAGGACCACGGGCGACAACTCGACCCCGGCGACCGACGCCGGCTGGTACCTGGCGAGCGCGAGGCGCACGAACGGGAAGTACGAGCCGCCCGCGTTGACCTCGATGTCGGAGTACCAGAGCTTCCGCTGGTCGTCGAACGAGACCGCGTGGGCCGCGACGTCGACGACCGTCCCGGGCAGCTCGGCCAGTGACCGTCCCGTTGCCGACGCACTGCGCAACGGAAAGGCCGACAACTGCGGCTTCGAGCCGGTCACGTTGCCACCGCCGCTGATGGGGTCGTTGCCGAACTGGGAGACGTACGGCGAGAGCGTCGCCGGAGCCGCAGGCGTGTTGGTGCCGAACCGGGCCCGTTGCTCGATGACGACACCGAGCATCTCACCGTCCCCCGACGAGAACCACGGGCGGTCGAGCCACACACGAACGGCGTTGCCCTTGCGGTTGCTCGTTCGCCTGATCACCCCGTCGCCGCCCTTCTGCCACCGGAAGGTGGGGACGAGGTAGCGCACCGCCGGTGATGCCGGCCGGGCCGTGCTCGGGACCTCGATCGTGACCGGGGGGCCGACACGCGTGACATCGGGACGGACGAAGGCGATCTCGACGGCGGAGCCGTCGGGCACCGTCGAGGGGTCGAGCCGTCGGACGGTTCCGGCGGCATGGTCGACCTCGACATCGGTCCCGATCTCGTAGGCGGTCGCGCGGGACACGTCGGTCACGCGGACGGATCCGTCGACGAACCCGTCGGGCGACACGGTGACCGGGACGACGCCGACGAGCGTCGGGGTCGCCCGTTCGACGAAGTACTCCGCGAACGCGCTCGTCGCCACCGGCGTATACGTGACGCTCCGATGTCGCGTGTCGCCGAGGTCATGGCGCAGGTCGGCACGCTGCACGTCGCCCGCTGCAGGTTCGTCGGAAGATCCCACGGGCACCTCGAACGCCCGAGCCCGCGCACTCACCGTGGTCGGGCCGGGTGCGGCGAGCGCGGCTGCCATCGACGGGTAGGTGTCGAGCGGGAGCCCAGGGTCGACGTGGTCGGTCCAGTTGGCCATGACCTCGATGCGCGCCGTGCTCGGCCGGTGCCGGGTCAGCGTCGCGGTCAGCGTCGCGACCGTCGAACCCACCGAGCGGGTCGCCACGAGTGAGGCGAGCTTCGGCTCGAGGACGGGCCGCCGTGACGCGCTGACCAACGTCAGTTCACGGTAGGGCGTCACCATCCACGCCTCGCTGCGGAGGATCGTCGCCCGGGTGTTCGCCGCGCTCTCGGGCGGACCGAGCTCGAGGAAGGTGAGCACCCCGAGCAGGTTCTCGAGCCCCGGGGTCGCCGGGTCCATCCACGAGTTGTAGCGGACGACGTTCGTCGACCCCTTGGGCACCTGGATGGTGACGATCGCGCCCGTCGCCGAGTCGACGACGGTCGGGGCGCCGGTGCCCTCGATCAGTCGTAGGCGGACGCTCCGGCGGTCGGGCCACCGGTCACCGATCCGCGTGAACGGCACGACGAGCCGCCCGTCGGGCGCTCCCGGGACGTCGCGAAGCAACACTCCGGCCGCCAGCGGATCGGTGAGGTATCGGATGTCGATCGCATCGAGGTCGTAGTAGACCGACGCCGGGACGCCGTCGGGATCACCAGGTCCGCTCGGCTCGACGGTCGCCTGCGGGGAATTGGCCAGGGTGAACGCATCTCGCCGGCACAAGGTCGTGTACAGCCCGTGGTCGAGCCGACCGTCGATGTCGAACAGCCCGTGCTGTTCGGCGGTGAGCTGCGACGTGCGGGGCGGGGCGATGTGACGCTCGGCCGGGGTCACCGCCGACGGCGGGAGGTCGGGATCGGTGCGGATCACCACACGCTCGACGGTCTCGCCCTCGGTCCGCGGCCGCCGCAACAGCACTGCCGGTTGCTCGATCGGGTCGAACCGTCGGTGGACGACGTCGGGACTGGTCGGGCCCGACCCGTTGACGAGCAGCTCGTCGCCGAACGGCAGGCTGTTGCCCGCGAGGTCGACGGTGTGGGCCCGGAACCGGTAGGCGCGTCCGAAGCGGAGTGAGGGAAGGCTCCCCGGTTCGGGGCGGAAGGTCGCGTTGAGCGTGACGTTCGAGCCCTCCGGAACACGGTTGACCTCCGACTCGACCAGTTGCTGGTTGTCGTCGAGCGCGAGTCCCGGGCGTGGCGCAGCGAGGCTCCAGCCCGACCAGAGGAACAACGATTCCTGCAGGTAGAGGTCGGGATCGGCCGTGGCCCCCGGCGCTGCGACGCTCGACGTCGGCGCCGCCGTGACCCACCCCTCATCGGCACTCTCGATGACGACGGTGTCCGCGCCCCGCCCGACGACGTAGCGCCCGCGCCGCCGCAGGAGGGATCGCCAGCGCCCGTCGTGAACATGGATCCGGAGGCCCCGCACGAGGTGCTCCGCGTACAGCAGCGGGGGGTTCCCGCCGAGGATCGCCTGCTCGAACGCGCCCATCTGCGCGAAGCGCGCCGCCTTGGCGACGGCGTGGTTGCGTCGATTGACCCCGAGCCCGAACGAGCGGAGCGCCGGGAACGGCGCTGAACCCTGCGGGCGTTCGGCGTCCACGGCACCGAGGCCCTCGAGCTCCCGGCCGTAGTTGCCGAGCTTGAGCGCGGCACCGTCGACGTCGAACTCGATCGGGCGGAACATCGCTGCGTTGTCGAACCGCAGCGCGCCGGCAGCGAGGTCGTCGTTGCCAGGTCCGGGGCGGGCGACGAACGACGTGGAGGTCAGCGTCGAGGCCGTCTGGGGCAGCACGGTTCGGACACCCGCCGCCAGCGCTACCTGCGGAGTGGGAACGATCCGCGTGAGCACGAGTTGGGCGCCGGCAACCGACGCCAACGCCGAGAACGGCACCTCCAGATCGATGACGAGGCCCAACCGACGCATCAGTACGGGGTGTTGACCGACCATCGCCAGCACCTCGTGGAAGTCGAAGTGCGGCGCCTCGACGACGTCGATGGTGCTCGCGCCGCGGGCGCCGTGGACCGAGCTCGGGCGGTGGAAGAACCGCGTGTGCTCGAGCAGGTCGCGCACCGGATCACGGGCCGGGTCGTGACCCGCAGAACCCGGGACCGGGCTGGGCAGCGCCTTGACACCGGCGAGCCGATCTTCGTGAGCAGCGAGACCGGTGGCCAGGTCTCCCGTGAAGATGGGAGTCGCAGGCCTGAACGGGCCGCCCTCTCGCGGGAAGATGTCGAACGTCGTGGGAATCGACGTGGGCCACCGGCGGGCCCATTCCTCCCATGCCTGCGCGACCAACGTCCGCAGATTGGTGACCGGTGCCGACCGGATGGTGCGGGTCGGTAGGTCGGACACCGGGTACCCGACCACGTCGGTGGCGGGCGGGAACAGCCGGTTCCACAGATCGACGTCGGGACCGGTCAGGCCCGGACCCGGCGCGATGCGCGTCGCGGGGACGAGCGCGGTGCCACCTGGGCCGCTCACCTCGACCGACAGGTCCCACCCGAGCTCGGGCCAACGGCCGACGGCGAAGCCGCCGAGGGTGCCGGACCCGGGAGCGGGGAAGACCCGGAGCCCGACGTGCGCCGACAGGCGAACCACCCCGCGGGCGGTGTCGACACCGTTCGGCAGCGCCGTCCAGATGATCGTCTCCGAACCAGCCATCTCCGTCAGCTCCCGATCGTCGCGAACGCGTCGCAGTAGTCGTCCCAGGCGGCCTGGGTGTTCACCTGGTCCTTGAAGCCGGGGTCGTTCGCAGTGGCGCCGAAGCGCTTCTCGATCTCGACGTCGAAGCTCTTCGACACCATGAAGACGTCGACCTCGAGGTGGAGGTTCCCCTTCGCGACGGCCTTGAGGTTGGCCGGGTCGAACTTGATGTCGAGTTGGATCTCGATCGACACCGTGACCACGCCGAGCACACATGCCGTCCCACCGACCCGCAGGTAGCCCCCCATCTGCGCCTCGGGATCCTTGCCCTTCTCGATGGTGAGGTAGATCCCGGCGAAGACGTGCACCTCGGCGCTGGCCACGCCCAGGTTCAGTGAGACGGCCGCCCCGAGCTCGAAGCCGACGTCGAGCTTGCTGATGCCGGCGACGCCGATCGCAATGGTCACCCAGGCGCCGCCCCCGAAACACGAGACGGTGAGCGTGGAGGGGTGCTCCCGGCTGCAGAACGAGAAGTCGACGCTGAACTCGCCGTTGAACGGCAGGTGCGCCGCGACCGAGAACGCCACGTTCGACAGTTGGAAGCTCCCCAACTGGATGTTCGGCAGCATGACGTTCACGCCGGCGTTGACGCCGGCCGTGGTGACGTCGACGTACGGGCCGCCCGCTCCCCCGAACCGCAGGAGCTTGGCGAGTTCGGTCACGAACGTGAGGGGTTCGCCGAACGTGATCTCACCGAGATCGATGTCGAAGCTGGTCTTGGCGCCGGTCTTCGCCTCGAAGGCGACCCGCCGGACCGGGATGATCATGAACGGCGAGTCGCCGAACAGCTTCACGGTGACGTCGGTCAGCAGCCCCCAGAAGCGCGTGGTCGTGCGAGTGGGATCCTGGAAGTCGGTGTGGATGAGGCCGTGGATCTCGAACTTCGTCGAACCCGGCGTGACGAAGAAGGCCGGCTCGACGGACTTCGCTCCCGGGGTCCAGTCGAGTTTGGTGAGCGACGCGATCGGCAACTTGGTGCGGTCACCGTTGGGATACTCGAGATCGGTCACGATCCTCGGGGCCTTGTCGGCCGGGGCCTTGCCACCCGTCGTCGGGATGAGGTCGGTCAGCTTCACCGCGCCGAGCAACTTCGCGGAGAGCGCCTCGAGGTAGACCGACGGGTCGAACTTGCCCTGAGCGAGATTGGCCAGGTCGCCGACGGGCCCGAGGTCGCGCGAGAGCCCGGCGAGCTTCAGGTCGAGGTTGGTCAGCCCCCCGGCCGCCTCGCCGGCGAGGCTCGACGCCAGCGTCCTCGCCGCGCCGTTGGCATCGACCAACTCCGCGAACGTGCCGCCCTGGTTGAGCGCATCGAAGCCGGCTTCGACGACCGAGTCGGCGGCACCGCGGAGCTTCACGAACGACGCCGCGTGGCGGATGTCGACCGTGGCGTCGGCACCCTGGATGGCAGCGAGCGAGTCGACCTGCACCCGGGCCGTGTCGACGACCGCAGCGAACGCAGGCGTGCCGGACACGAGGTCGACCGCGGGACGAATCGTTTCGGCCGCCGTGTCCTTCCAACCGTCGGCCACCGTTGCCGCGGTGACGGCACCGAATTTGATCGCCCTCGTCGCAAAGGTCGAACGGTCGGGGTGGTCCGCCGACGGTGGAGCGAAGGTGACGCGTTGCCCGCGCAAGGGCACCGAGCCGCCGAGGTGGCCGGGCTGCGATCCGAACGCGCTGTTCTGCGCGGCGGTGAACGCCTGCGCCATCTGCGCGAACGTCCCGACGAGGAGGCCCGACTGGTAGTTCTCGGGGTCTGGCTCCGACTGCGGCGGCGGAGTCTGCGGGTTGAAGACGAGCGGCATCGACACCCGGGACTCGTTGCCGTCGAGGTCGGTGAGTGCCAGGTCGAAGAGCACGGGAGACGAGACGCCTGCGACGGTCACCGTCGGGGTGCCGAACGCGTTCTCGGCAGGAGCGGCGAGAGGTGGTGTCGCGGTGGTCAACATCTCGATGCGCCGGAACGGGAAGCGACGCAGGGCCGAGACATTGGGGTGGCTGGTGCCGGCGCCGTACTCGACCACGGGATCCACGACCAGGATCTGCAACGTCTTGCGGAGGTAGCCGCTCATCGGGTTGTTCCGGGGGCTCAGCTTCCGCTCGGTCGTGGCGATGAACACCGCGGGGTGACCGAACGGGTAGAGGAACCCTCGCGTCACGATCTTCACGTAGTGATCGCGACCCATGGTCGAAACGTGTCGCCAGAGCGCTTTCGAATACGGCTTGGGCCAGGACCCGTCGATGTCGAGCCAGCCTCCCAAGGCCGACAACATGAGCTTGTTCGCGTGGGCCGGCCGGCTCGCGCTGTTTCGTTGGTCCGACATCTGAACGGTGAGCGTCGCCCGGTCCTCGCCGGGGATCGGGAAGTTCAGGCTCGGGTCCTTCTGGCCGGGCAGTCCCTCGCCGGGGAACAGGTGGGGAACGGCCCACACCGAGCGGATGGTCCGATCGGGCGTGTTCCGCTCGTCGAGAGCACCGGGACCGGTCACGTCGAACCGTCGGTTCGCGAGTCGCGTGTGCCAGAGCTCGGTCCGGCCGTTGTGGGTCACCGGCTGTGTCGCGTGCGCCCACGTCTGGCTGCTTCCCGGCGACAGGATCATCCCCCACGGCAGCTCGAGCGCGGTCTGCCAGGCGGCCGGCTCCTCGGGCACGGGCCGCAGGAGGAGTGTGTACGTGTTCGCGGTCGTGACGACGGCCGGCTCCCAGCCGATCCAGCTGAGCAGCCCGTCGACCGTGAACGGAATCGCCGTGGTCGCCGGTGGCAACGCGAACCCGAGACGGCTCGGTGCGGCGAGGAAGTTGCGCACCGGCCGGGTCGTCGGGTCGGCGGCGTTCGCCGGGTAGGTCGTCTCGACCAGGCTCTGCGGGGGGAACGCCACGACGACGTAGGCCGGTCGCGTGGAGAGCTTGCGGATCAGCTGTGGCTTCGCGCCGGCGCGGGTGTCGCGGACGAGGTTGTAGAAGTCGAACCGGAGGTTGAGGAAGTCCTCCCGCCGCCGGAGCATACGAGTGAGCGACGGAGGGCCCGTCGGCCCTGCGAGCGCGTTGGTGAGCTCCGAGCCGGTGAGCAGCTCGGAGTACTGGACCGCCGCCGCCGCAACCAGACCCGTCCCGACCAGGAACGTGCGGCGGTCGACCCGGAACGGGCCACGCGGCTCGTCGTGCGGACCCTCGATGTCCTCGCTCATCGTTCCTCCCCCATTCCGCCCATGGCGACCGTACGACGAGGGCTCCAGCGCGTCTGTGGCGTCGAACACGGTCGAACGTGGAATCCTCCACACTCGGGGCGACCTCCCGACACGACGTTCAGCCGAGGATCGCGGCCGAGTGGTAATAGCCGGCCGACACGCTGATCGGCGTGCGACCGGCGGTGGTCGCTGCCACCACCGCGGTCGGCTGGTCGACGGTTGCAGTGTCATTGCCGAGCTGGCCACCACCGTCGAGGCCCCACGTGTAGATCAGGCCATTGCGTCCGACCGCCACGGTGTGATCGCCGCCGGCGGCGACACCGCTCAACTGCACACCCAGCGGGAGGGCGACCTTCGTCGGGAGCGCACGGTCCGACAGCGCAGCGTCGTCGCCCACTTGGCCGTAGGTGTCGTCGCCCCACGCGTACGTGTCACCGTCGCTCCCGACGGCGACGCTGTGCCGCGCGCCCGCGGCGATCGTCGTGAACCGCACACCCGCCGGAGCGGCGACGACGCCGGGGGTCAAGCGGTCCGACA
>CALMLJ010000346.1 GCA_937868025.1 uncultured Acidimicrobiaceae bacterium | reverse complement strand
TCGATGCGTTCGAGGTGCGCCGCGGCCGGGGCCCGCAGGCGCACCGCCACGCCGGCGGTGATCGTGGCCAGCGCGGCGAGCGCCCCGACGTAGTTGTCGAACGGCCCGATGCCGTCGGCCTCGATCGAGATGACGTGGGCGGCGCCCGACGCCAGCGGGGAGAGCGGCCCGTCGGTGAGCGCGATGAGCGTCGCTCCGGCGGCTGTCGCCGCGGCGACGGCGTCGAGGACCCAGCGGTCGTAGCGGCGCAGGTCGAGCGCGACCACCACGTCGCCGGAGTCGATGTCGGCGAGCTGACGGGCAACGTTGACCGGGGATCCGGTGAGCTCGACCACCGACGGCCGCAGCATCGACAACTCGGTCGCGAACTGGCGGGCGATGCCCGACGCCGCGTCGCCGGCCACCACCCAGACCGGGCGCGACCGAATCGACAGGACCTTCACGATCGCATCGAGATCCGCCGACTCGACCCCCGCCAACGTCGCCTGGACGCACTCGAGCGCAGCCGCGAGCCCCTGTCCCCGCAGGTCACCGGGGTGGGGATCGTGGATCCGTTCGGTGGCGGGGCGCAGTCGACGGCCGAGCTCGGTCTGGACGGCCGCCTGCAGGTCGGAGAACCCCCGGTACCCGAGCTTCGTCGCGAGCCGCACGACCGACGCCCCGCTCGAGCCCGACCGTGACGCGATCTCGGCGACCGTGCCGAACGCGACCGCCTGGGGATCGTCGGTGATCGACGCCGCCACCTTGCGCTCGGCCGCGGTCAACCGGTCGGCGGCGGCGTGAATGCGATCGAACACGTCCCCCATGCCGGTACCTCAGGGACCGGTCGGAGCCGCGGCGAGCAACTCGTCGCGGAACGCCGGGTGGGCGATGCCGGCCAGCGCCCGCGCCCGGTCGCTCGTGGACAGGCCCCGAACCTCGGCGGCGCCGAACTCGGTGATGATCGTGTCGATCTGGTGGCGGGGCGTCGTGACGATGGTGCCCGGTCCGAAGGTCGGTTCGATCCGCGACCGCAACACGCCGCCGACCTCGACGGTGGCGGGAAGGCAGATCAGGGACCGGTCCTCGAGCTCGAGGCCCGAGCCCGACACGAAGTCCTCGTGCCCACCGACGCCGGAGAACTGCAGGCCGCCGATCGAGTCGGCCGTCACCTGGCCCCAGAGATCGACGGCGATGGCTCCGTTGATCGTCACCATCGTGTGGTTCGCCGCGATGCGCTCGGGCGAGTTGACCACCGACACCGGGGCGAACCGCACGTCGTCGCGGCCGTCGAGCCACGCGTACAGCTCGGCGGTACCGGCCGCGAAGGTCACGAGCGAGTACCCCTCGAACTGGTCCTTGTGCACGTTCGTCACCTTGCCGGCCTGGTGGAGCCGCATGAGGCCGGTGGTGAACATCTCGGAGTGCACGCCGTACTCGCCGCCGTCCCCGTGGGCGAGCACCGACGCGATCGTCGACGGGATCGAACCGAAGCCCGTCTGCAACGTCGCGCCGTCGGGGATGAACCGCTGAGCGTGCGCCGCGATGGCGAGCTCGACCTCGGTGACCTCGGGATCGACGAGTTCGACGGGTCGGCGGTCGGACTCGCACACCACATCGACCTCGTCCACGTGGAGCCGGTGACCCTCGGGGGTGATGCCCGCCGTGCGGGGGAAGTGGGGGCTGGCCTCGACGATGAGCAGCCGGTCCGGGTCGGCGGCGGCCCGGTGCAGCTCGCCGACGCTGGCGCCGGCATGGAGCGAGAGGCTCATCCAGCCGTCGGCGTCGGGCGCCGTGGCCATCGTGGCGATCACCCGGGGGCGCCGGGCCTCCATGACCGTGGCGAACCGACGGAAGTCCGACGGGACGTAGGCGATGTTGCGGCCCATGTCGCGGTAGATGCGTTCGGCCGGGCCGAAGAACGTCGACGTGAGGAACACCCCGGGGTGGTCGAACAGGGCGTAGAAGTCGACGAGCATCGCCCCCAGCACGTCGAACCGTTGCCAGTCGGTGCGCTCGCCCAGCGCGTGCACCAGGCCGATCGGTTGGCCGGGGCCGAGTGGCAGGCCGAGGGAATCGACGGGATCGAAGAGCGCCGCCGCCTCGGTGAGCGACAGGTGCCGGGTGGGTTGACGTTCGGGCACAGCGAGACCGTAGCCGCGCAATGCAACCGGGCCAGCGCCCGGGCCCGTGTCGGGTCCGGGCGCCGCTCGAATCAGGACTGCTCGGGGCGGCGGCCCTTGCGGCGGCTGAAGCGCACGAGCACCAGACCGCTGCCGAGCGCAACGAGGGCAACGAGTGCCATCGCTGCCGCCTCGCCACCGGTCACCGGCAGTGAGCCCGACGACGGGCGCGAACTCTGGGTGGCCGCCTTGTAGACGGTCGAACCGAGCACGTCGGGCATCGAGGGCGTCGGCGGCACCGGGGTGCGCGGCGGTTCGGTCACACCGATGCAGGTCGTGGCCGCGGTGACCGCGACGAGCCCGTCGGTGTCGGTCGCCGACACGCCGATGACGTCGTCGGGACGGAGCGTCAACGTGATGGTCGCCTTCTCGCCGTCGACGACCTTGCCGTTGACCGCCCACGTGAAGACGAGGTCGTCGACCTTGGCGTTGGTCGACGTCGCCACGAGCTTGGTCGGCTGGCCGAACGTGAAGTCGGCGGGGCACGTCACCGAGATCTTCGGGCGCTCCTTGCCGGTGCAGTCGAACGTGGCTGCGGCCGAGGCGAGACCCGTCGGATCGGTGGCCGTCACCGTGACGACGTCGCCCTTGGCGAGCGTCAGCGTGACCCGCGCTGCGGTCTGACCCGCGACGGGTGTGCCGTTCACGGTCCAGGCGTAGGTCAGGGTGTCGCCGTCGTCATCCTTGCCGACCGCCTCGAAGACAGCGGGTTCGCCCCACACCACGCGGGCGGGGCACGTCGTCGTCACCGTCGGGGTGGAGTCGCCGTCGCACGTGGAGGTGGCAGCGGTGGACGTCGCATCCTTGGAGTCGGTCGCGGTGACGGTCACCCGGTCGCCCTTGGCAACGGTCAGCTCGGCCGTCGCCCCGGTCTGGCCCTTCACGACGTCGTCGCCGATCTTCCACTCGTAGGTGAGTTCGTCACCGTCGGCGTCGGTCCCGGTCGCGGTGAACGTGGTCGGCTGCCCATAGACGAGCTTCTCGGGGCAGACGAGGGCGACGGTCGGGCGGCTGTTGCCGGCGCAGTCGGCGGCTGCCGACGCCGACACCGCGCCCTCGGAATCGGTCACGGTGACGGTGAGCACGTCACCCTTCGCGACCGTTGCGGTGAGCTTGGGGCTCGACTCCTTCGGCACCGGGGTGCCGTTGATGTACCAGGAGTACGCGAGCTTGGTGTCGCCGTCGGGGTCGAGGCCGTTGGCGATGAAGATCATCGGCTCCCCGTAGACGAGCTTGGCGGGGCAGGTGATCGTCACGGTCGGCCGCGACGTACCCGTGCACTGGATCGTCGTGCTGGCCGACGCCGTCTCGGAATCGTCGATCGCCGTGACGTTGATGCGGTCGCCCGCCTGGATGGTCAGCGTCGCGGTGGCACCGGTCTGGCCGACCACGGCGGTGCCGTTGATCTTCCAGAGGTAGGTCAACGGGTCGCCGTCGTCGTCGATCCCGATCGCGGTGAACGAGATCGGCTCGCCGTACAGCACCGACGTCGGGCAGGACAGCTCCACCTGCGGACGGCTGTTGCCGTCGCAGTTGCCGGTCGCGGCGGCCGAGGACGCCTTGCGGGTGTCGGTGGCCGTCACCGAGATGACATCGCCCTTGGCGAGCGTGGCCGTGACCTTCGGGCCGGTGGCGCCGGGGATCTTCGTGTCGTTGATCTTCCACTCGTAGGTCAGCTTGTCGCCGTCGGGATCGGTGCCGGTGGCGGTGAACTCGGTGGCCGAACCCCACACCAGGTCGGCGGGGCACTCGAGCGTGACGGTCGGAGGCTGGTTCTTCTCCTGGCCCTCACAGGTGATCTCGACGGCGGGGCTCGTGAGCTTGCCGTCGTTGACGGTGACGGAGACCTTGTCGCCGCGCTTGACCGTCAGCGTGGCGGTCTCACCGGTCTGGCCGGCCACGACGGTGCCGTTGACCTTCCATTCGTAGGTGAGCGGGTTGCCGTCGGGGTCGGTGCCCTGGGCACCGAACTCGGTCGGGTCGCCGTAGATGACCGATGTCGGGCACGACAACTTCACGGTCGGCGGCTGGTTCTTGGTGTTGCCGGCGCAGGACGCTTCCGCAGCGTCACTGGTGGCCTTGCCGTCGTTGACGGTGACCGAGACCTTGTCGCCCTGGTTGACGGTGAGGGTGGCCGACGATCCGGTCTGGCCGGCGACGGTGGTGCCGTTGACCTTCCATTCGTACGTCAGGGGGTCGCCGTCGGCATCGGTGCCGATCGCGGTGTAGGTGGCGGGCTCGCCGTAGACCATGTCGGTCGGGCAGGTGAGGGTGACCGCCGGCTTGGCGTTCTCCTTCGGCGGGATGCACGGTGCGGTGACGGCGTCGGACACGAGTCCGGTGCTGTCGGCGGCGGAGACCTCGAGCACGTCACCGCCGTTGATGACGGTGGTCAGGGTCGGTCCGTTGGTGCCGCTGAGGGCCACACCGTTGAGCGACCACTGGTAGGTGAGCGTGTCACCGTCGAGGTCCTTGCCCACCGCGGTGAACGTGTTCTCGCTGCCGAGGACGAACTTCGCCGGACAGGTGAGGGTCACGGTCGGCGCGTTCCGCCCGGGGCAGTTCACGTCGGCCGAGGCGACCTGGCCGGCGGTGTCGGTGACCGACACCGAGAGGAGGTCGCCGGCGTTGAGGGTCACGGTGGCGGTCGGGCTGGTCTGGCCGGGGATCGGCTGGCCGTTGAGCATCCACTGGTAGACGAGGTTGTCGCCGTCGGGGTCGCTGCCCGTGGCGGTGAACGTGGTCGGCTGGCCGTAGCGCACGCCGTCCTTCGGACAGGCGACCGACACCGAGGGGCGTCCGTTGGCCGTCCAGCTGACCGACACGGTCTCGCTCGACTGGGCGGCGCCGGCCTTGCCGATGATCAGCTTCTGGCGGGCGGGTCGGATGAACACGCGCCCGGCACTGACGGGGGCGGACGCGGTCCGGATGGTCATCTTCACGTTCGTCCGAGCGCTCGTGGAGGTGAGACAGATCCTCGACGGGCCGGTGACGGTCGAGATGTTGGTGGCGGCGTCACACGTGGTGCCGTTGGCGGGGTGCGCCGTCACGGCGGCGTCGGACAGCTCGATGGAGAGCGCGCCGGTGGCCGTCGTCGCGATGTCGTAGAAGACCGGCTGGCCCTGGGCCACGCTCGTCGTCGCGGGGGTCACGCTGAGCGTGCCAGCAGGCTCGTTGGACACGGGGTTCGCCTCGGCGTCGGCGACGAGCGCGTTGTAGCGGGTCGTGACGGCCGCGTCGTTCTCGGGGTTGGCGACGTCGAGCTGGAAGCCGTCGGAGAAGTGCCAGATCGCGGCCTGCGCGGCGGCGATCTCGATCGGGTCCTTGGTGACGGTCGCGTTGGTCTGCGACAGCACGCGGGCGACCTTGTTGAGGTTCGGCACCTTGGACGTGTCCCAGCTCTGCTCGTCGTACGTGACGCCGAACTGGATGTAGGTGGCGATGTCGATGCAGAACATGAAGGACGCTTCACCGTTGAGGTCGACCTGGAAGAGCATGGTCTGCAGCTTCTGGGCCTTGCCCTGGTAGGTGCCGTGGACGATCTTGCCCGACGGCCCGGCCTTCGGCGTCACCGACGACGCCGCCTCGACGGTGCCGAACGCCAGGCCCAGTCCCGCCACGATCACTGCGGTCGCCGCCAGCACGGCGACGATGCGTCGTTTCCCGGTGAGCATCCCACTCTTCATTGCAGCCTCCATCGGCCCGCGCTCGACGCGGGTCCGGAGACCAGTCTGGGGACGTTTCGTCGGTTTTCCTCCCGGGCGAATTCCCAGGAACCCCGAATGGGTCGATCGACCCAGCCGCGTCCCCACCCAGCACCGCATCTGTCCTGCGGTTTCGCCCCTCCAGGGGCGGAACCGCAGGACAGAACGAGTGAGGGTCAGGCGCGGGCGACGGTGACCGCGAGCGCCTCGCCGTCGGCGAGTTCGACGGCGGTCGCGAGCACGGCGTCGCTCACCATCGCCTGGTGGGCGCGGATCGCGTCGAGCGTGGCCGCCGGAGCGGTCACGGTCAGCGCGATGCGGTCGGTGATGTCGAGGTCGGCGTCCTTGCGAGCCTGTTGCACCTGCCGGATCACGTCACGCGCCAGGCCCTCGGCCTCGAGCTCGGGGGTGACCTCCACGTCGAGGCTGACGAGCAGTCCGAGGTCGACGATGCCGCCCTCGGGGTCGAGCTGGCGGGCCGACGCGACGGCGAGTCCCTCGGCCGGTTGCAGCGCAACCTCGAACTGGCCTTCGGTCAGCAGGTGTCCGCCGGCGGTGACGGTGCCGTCGCCGTGGTCGGTCCAGTCACCCGATTTCGCCGCCTTGGTGACCTCGGGCAACGCCTTGCCGAGCACGGGGCCCAGCAACTTGAAGTTGGGCTTGAGCTGCCACGAGCCGAACGACGAGGCGTCGGTCCGCAGCTCGACGGCCTTCACGTTGATCTCGTCGGCGATGAGGGCGGTGAGCGCGGCGAGTTCATCGGCGCCCGCCCCGGCGATCGTGAGGCGCGAGAGGGGCAGGCGGGTGCGGAGCTTCGCGTCCTCGCGCAGCCCGAGCGCCGCGGAACACACGGCCCGCACCTTGTCCATGTTCGCGACGAGGGCGTCATCGGCGGGCAACGTGTCGGCGGAGGGCCAGTCGGTGAGATGCACCGAGGCAGTGCTGTTGCTGCCTCCGGCAGATCCGCCGGACGTGAGTCCGCGGTACATCTCGTCGCTCAGGAGCGGCAGCAGGGGAGCGGCGAGGCGGAGCAGGTTGACCAGGACGGTGTAGAGCGTGTCGTACGCGTCGCGCTTGTCGTCGCTCAGCGCCCCGTCGGTGACCGACCCCGGCGCCCAGAACCGGTCGCGGCTGCGACGGATGTACCAGTTGTTGAGTGCGTCGATGAACGCCACGATCTCGTGGCACGCGCCGGCGACGTCATAGGCGTCCATCTGCTCGGTCACGCGGGCGACCAGCGCGTGGGTCTTGGCGAGGAGGTAGCGGTCGAGCTGACCGGTGGCGTCGGCCCGCTCGGTGGCGCGGTAGCCGTCGACGTTCGCGTAACGGCAGAAGAACGAGTACGCGTTCCAGATCGGGTTCACGACCAGGCGTACGACGTCGCGCATGTCCGACGCGTCCTTGGCGATCTTCAGGTCGCCGCCGCGGAGGATCGGCGAACTCATCAGGTACCAGCGGAGCGGATCGGAGCCGATCGTCTCCATGACCTCGACGGGGTCGGGGTAGTTGCGGAGCTTCTTCGAGAGCTTGCGGCCCTCGCTGTCGAGCACCACGCCGTGGCACATGACGTTGCTGAAGGCGTGGCGGTCGAACAGCGCGACCGACAGCACGTGCATCGTGTAGAACCAGCCGCGGGTCTGGGCGATGTACTCGACGATGAAGTCCGACGGGCTGTGGGTGTCGAACCACTCCTTGTTCTCGAAGGGGTAGTGCACCTGGGCGAAGGGCATCGCGCCCGACTCGAACCAGCAGTCGAGCACTTCCGACACACGGCGCATCGTGCTCTTGCCCGTCGGGTCGTCGGGGTTGGGGCGCGTCAGCTCGTCGATGCCGGGGCGGTGCAGGTCGTCGAGGCGAACACCGAAGTCACGCTCGATCTCGTCGAGGCTGCCGTACACATCGGTGCGGGGGTATGCCGGGTCATCGGAACGCCACACCGGAATGGGGGCGCCCCAGAACCGGTTGCGGCTGATCGACCAGTCGCGGGAGCCCTCGAGCCAGCGGCCGAACTGGCCGTCGCGCACGTGGAACGGGATCCAGTTGATGTCCTGGTTGGTCTCGACCAGACGGTCCTTGAAGTCGGTGACCTTCACGTACCAGCTCGATACGGCCTTGTAGATGATGGGCGTGTCGGTCCGCCAGCAGTGGGCGTAGTTGTGGTCGATCGTGTCGTGGCGGACGAGCTTGTGCTCGTCGCGGAGGCGCTTGGCGATGATCGGGTTGGCCTCGAACACGTTGGTGCCGACCATGTCGGCGATCTCCGCGGTGTAGCGGCCGGCGTCGTCGACGGGCGACACCAACACGATGCCGTTGGCCTCGCCCACCCGCTGGTCGTCCTCGCCGTGGCCGGGCGCCGTGTGCACGATGCCGGTGCCGTCCTCGTCGGTGACGAAGTCGTCGGTGAGGATGCGGAACGCGTCGGCGTGGCCGGCGAAGTAGGGGAGGAGCGGGGTGTAGGTGCGGCCGGCGACGTCGGCGCCGGGGAACGTGGCGCGCACCTCGGCGTCCTCGCCGAGCTCGGCGGCGTAGCGACCGGCAGCGGCCGCTCCGAGCAGCACGAAGCGGGCGCCGCCGTTCGCCTCGTTGGTGGGCGACTCGACGATCACGTAGTCGATCGACGGTCCGACGGTGAGGGCCAGGTTCGAGGGCAGCGTCCACGGCGTGGTCGTCCAGGCCCAGGCCTCGGTCGGGCCGAGATCACTTGACTGGGCGTCGAGCGCGAAGCGCACCGTGAGCGCCGGGTCCTGGCGGGGGCGCATGGCGTCGTCGAGGCGGATCTCGAAGTTCG
>CALMLJ010000345.1 GCA_937868025.1 uncultured Acidimicrobiaceae bacterium | reverse complement strand
CCGGGTGCTCGTCGATCAGGAGCAGCGCAGGATTGCGAGCGTCGGCGCCGATGCCGATCGTGCCGTGCACTTCGAAGTACGGCGCCATCGCGTCGAACCACCGCTGAGCGTCCCAACCGTCGTCGCCGTCGAGCGCTTCCAACTCCTGCCACTGCCGGGTGCCGATGAACTCGACCCGCTGGAACAGAGCGTTGCGCACCAGCACGGTGAACGCCCGGCGGTTGGCGGTGAGAGCCGGCGGCGGCAGGTCGATGGGCGACACCTCGGGCGTGCGCCCGGGCTCGGCGTTGGGATTGCGCAGCTCCTCCCACTCGTCCAGCAGGCTGGAGTCCACCTGGCGGACCATCTCGCCCAGCCACTCGGTGAAATCGATGAGCTCGGCGGTCTTGGCATCCTCGGGGATGGTCCGCATGAGGGTCTTGTAGACGTCTGAGAGGTAGCGCAGGACAGTGCCCTCGGAGCGGGCCAGGCCGTAGAAGCGGATGTAGTCGCCGAAGTCCATGGCCCGTTCCCACAGGTCCCGGGCGACGGACTTGGGGGAGAGCGGGTGCTCGTCCACCCACGGGTTGCGCTCGCGGTACACGCCGAACATCGGCTCGAGCAGTTCCGCCAGCGGCTTGGGCCACGTGATCTCGTCGAGTGCCGCCATCCGCTCGTCGTACTCCATGCCCTCGGCCTTCATGGCCGCCACTGCTTCGCCCTTGGCCTTGAACAGCTGGGCGCTCAGGATCTGACGAGGGTCGTCGAGCACGGCCTCGATCACCGACACGACGTCGAGCACGTAGGTGTCGGACTCGGGGTCGAGCAGGTCCAGCGCGGCCAGCGCGAACGGCGACAGCGGTTGGTTCAGGGCGAACGTCTGCTGAAGATCGATGGTGACCCGCACCGTGCGGCCGAAATCGTCGGGCTCGTCGAGCTCCTCTACCACCTCGGCGTCGAGAAGCGAGGCGAACAGTTCCTCGGCGCGGGCCACGTGCTCGGCCTGGCGGGCTTCGGTCTCGTAGTTCTCCGTGAGCAGACCGTGGAGCGCGGCCCGACCGTCCCCGGGCCGGTCGAGCACATTGAGCAGCATCGAGTGGCTCACCGTAAACGAGGAGGTGAGCGGTTCGGGCGGCGCGCCCACCAGCCGGTCGAACGTGGGCTGGCCCCACGACACCTGGCCGGGGGGCGGCTTCTTCTTCTGGATCTTGCGGACCTTCTTGTCCTGCGCTGTCCTCGCCGCAGCCTTCTCGGCCGCCTTGTGGTTCTCGATGACATGGTCGGGGGCGAGCGCGATGACGGTGCCCATCGTGTCGAAGCCGGCCCGTCCTGCACGGCCGCCGATCTGGTGGAACTCCCGGGCGCTGAGAATGCGAGTCGACGTGCCGTCGTACTTGGCGAGGGCGGTGAAGACCACGGTGCGGATGGGCACGTTGATCCCGACGCCGAGGGTGTCGGTCCCGCAGATGACCTTGAGCAGCCCCGCCTGCGCCAACCGCTCCACCAGGCGCCGATACTTGGGCAGCATCCCCGCGTGATGGACACCGATGCCGTGGCGCACGAACTTGGAAAGCGTCTTCCCGAACCCGGCAGCGAAGCGAAACCCGCCCACGAGCTCGGCGATCTCGTCCTTCTCGGCCCGGGTCAGCAGGTTGACGCTCATCAGCGACTGCGCCCGCTCGACCGCCGACGCCTGCGTGAAGTGCACGACGTACACCGGGGCCTGGTGGGTGGACAACAGCTCCTCGAGCACCTCGGTGAGCGGCGTCATCCGGAAGTGATGCACGAGGGGGATCGGGCGGGTTGCCGAGCGGACCACGGCGACGGGCCGGCCGGTGCGCTCGGGGAGCGTCTCGGTGAACCGGGTCACGTCGCCGAGCGTCGCCGACATCAGGACGAACTGCGCGTCGAGCAGTTCGAGCAGGGGGACCTGCCACGCCCACCCGCGGTCGGGGTCGGCGAAGTAGTGGAACTCGTCCATCACGACCTGGCCGACGTCGGCGTCGCGTCCCTTCCGGAGCGCGAGGTTGGCGAGGATCTCCGCGGTGCAGCAGATGATCGGGGCGTCGGGGTTGACCGACGCGTCGCCGGTGAGCATGCCGACGTTGTCCGCACCGAAGGTGGCCGACAGGTCGAAGAACTTCTCCGACACCAGGGCCTTGATGGGCGCGGTGTAGTAGCTGCGGCGCCGATCGGCCAGGGCGGCGAAGTGCGCCGCCACCGCGATCAGGCTCTTGCCGGACCCGGTCGGCGTATCGACGATGACGTGGGACCCCGAGACGATCTCGAGGAGGGCATCCTCCTGATGCGGGTACATCGTGAGCCCGCGGGCCTCGACCCAGCCGAGAAACGCCTCCATGACCGCATCGGGATCGGCTGGCGTCGGGATGAGCTGGCCCAGATCGGTCACCTCGGCAGCGTA
>CALMLJ010000344.1 GCA_937868025.1 uncultured Acidimicrobiaceae bacterium | reverse complement strand
GGTCCGTATCTAAGGTGGACCGGGACCGAGATGCAGGAGGCGGGGGAGGTGTTCGAGCCGTGAGTCAGACGGAGGCGGGTCCTCGCTTCACCGATCGCGGCATCGAGATCCTCGACCCCCGCTCCGACGAGGAGCTGGATCGCGAGGCGGCAACGGGCGGACGCCGATCCGGTTCTGCCGTCGATGTCCTGCCGACACCGGACTCCGACGGCTCCCTCGTTCCGGGCGTCCGCGTCGATTTCGGCCCCGATCCGGCGCCGTTCGGTCACGCCCCCGGTCTCGACGGTCTGCGTGGCGTCGCCGTGGCGATCGTGCTGCTGTACCACGCCCATTTCGGGTTCGCGATCGGCGGGTTCCTCGGCGTCAGCGTGTTCTTCACCCTCTCGGGGTACCTCATCACCTCGCTGCTCCTGCGGGAGCGGGCCCGTGACGGTGGGATCTCGATCAAGGGGTTCTGGTCCCGGCGGTTCCGGCGGCTCCTGCCGGCCAGCCTCGCCACGCAGGGGTTCGTGCTGGCGCTGGCCGCGGCTGGCGTCTGGGACGGCGATCAGCTGCGCGCGCTGCGCACCGACGTGCCGGCGGCACTGGGCCAGGTGGTCAACCTCTCGTTCATCGTGCGGGGCACGTCCTACGTCGGCAACACGACCGCCCCCTCGCCGCTCAACCACTACTGGAGCCTCTCGCTCGAAGAGCAGTTCTACGTCCTGTTCCCGCTGATCGTCGCAGCGGCGCTGCTGCTGGGCCGGTCCCGGCGCCGCGTGCTCGTCGGCGTCCTCGTGGCCGGCATCGGCCTCTCGGCGTGGGCGTCGGCGGCGTTCGGGGCCGGCAACATCGACCGCGCCTACTTCGGGCTCGACACCCGGTTGTCGGAGCTGCTGATCGGCGCGTTGCTGGCGTGCGCGACGCTGTACCGCGTCGAGCTCGCCCGCCGGTGGCAGCGGGTGCTCGCCGGTCTCGTCGGGGTGGCCGGCCTCGGAGTGCTCGGCTGGCTGACGGCCACCGCCACCGTCTCGACAGAGTGGCTCTACCCGTGGGGCCTCCTGCTGACCGCGTCGTGCACGGCGCTCGTGATCTTCGCCGCCGTGCAGCCGGGCGCGCTGGGTCGGGTGCTGTCGCTGTCGCCGCTCGTGTGGGTCGGCAAGGTCAGCTACGGCCTGTACCTCTACCACTGGCCCGTGTTCCTCTGGCTCACTCCTCGTCGCACCGGCCTCGCCCAGTGGCCGCTGTTCGGGGTGCGGATGGCGGTCACCATCGCCCTCGCGATCGCCTCGTACCACCTGCTCGAGCAGCCGATCCGCAACCGACGGTTCCTCACGGGGTGGCGCCCGTGGGCGGTGGCGCCCGTGGCCATGGGGCTCCTGGTCGTCGGCCTGCTGGCCGTGACCGCCGACATGCCGGCCCGCGACGTCAGCCTCGAGGGCCTGAGCTCGGCTGCGTCGTCCCGTCCGGTGGCCCCGCCACCGCCGCCCCCGCAGCGGGTTCTGCTCGTCGGTGACGAGGTCGCGGCCTCGATGGTGCCGGACGCCTCGGTCGCCACGGCGGCCCGACTCGACGTGCAGGTCGTCGCCCAGGCAGGGTGCGGCGTCGCCGTGGGGGGCACGCGGATCGTCAGCGGCCAGGCTCCCGACGTCGCCAACCCGGCTGCCTGCGCGTCGGTGCCGACGCAATGGTCGACCGCCGCCGCCCAGTTCCTCCCCGACGTCGTCGTCGTGGCCGCCGGCGCCTGGGACGTGACCGACCGGCAGTTCTGGTCGGAGGACCCCGTGCGCCGTCCCGGCGACCAGACGTTCGACGACTTCCTCCGCACCGAGATCGCCACCCGCGTCGACGAGTTGTCGGCGCACGGCGCGACCGTGGTGTGGCTCACCGCCCCGCACGTCCGTCGCGCCCTGCCGGGGGTGCCGTTCCCGGCCGAGTCGCTGCCGGAGAACGATCCGGCCCGCATCGACAAGTACAACGAGATCGTTCGATCCCTCGCCGACACGACGCCGGACATGCGGGTCGTCGATCTCGCGGCCTGGGCCGCAGCGCGCCCCGGTGGCGAGTTCGACGTGGCCGACCGCCCCGACGGTGTCACGTTCGCCGCGACGGCAGCGCCGGCGCTGGTCGAGTGGCTCGGAGCCCAGATCGCCGGCATCGAGCGCCGGATCGACACCCGTCCCGCCGAGGCCGCGGCGATGACCGACCCGAGTGCCGATGCGTCGATGCCACCGGCCCCGCAGCTGCCACCCCGCATCCTGCCGAGCCCCGGTGAACCGGCCCGCATGATGATCGTCGGCGACTCCGTGGCGTTCGGCTACGCGTTCGGTCTCAACGGCTGGGCGACCGGCCGCAACGATGTCGTCGTCGAGAACCGCGGCCAGTTCAACTGCCCCGTGGCCCGGGGTGGCAGCTACCGGTTCGAGCAGGACGTCGCCGAGTTCCCCGACCGCTGCGATTGGGCGGCCCAGTTCACCGACTGGTTGGCGCAGTCACGTCCTCACGAGGTCGTGCTGTCCACGGGCGTCTGGGACGTCGTCGACCGCATCCTCCCGGGCGACCGCAAGTGGCGGCACCTGGGTGACCCGACGTCGGACACCTACTTCCTCCGGGAACTCCTGACGTCGATCGACCTGCTCAGCTCCCAGGGTGCCCGGGTGGTGCTGCTCACCCACCACCACATCGACGTGGGCGCCAACAAGGGGTTCACGGGCCTGCCCGAGTCCGATCCGGCCCGCATGGACCGCCTCAACGAACTGATCGGCAAGGCCCATGCGCTGCGTCCCGACGTCACGTCGGTCGTGGATCTCGCCGGCTGGGTCGCCGCCCAGCCCGGGGGAGAGCTCGACCCCGCCAAGCTGAAGGACGGCCTGCACTACTCCGACGACTACCTCGG
>CALMLJ010000343.1 GCA_937868025.1 uncultured Acidimicrobiaceae bacterium | reverse complement strand
GTGTTCGTGCCGTACCGCTTCACGATGCCGGTACCGGTGATGATCGGGGAATTCATCGCCGCCGAGCATTGCATACCGCCCCCACGCTCCGAAGGCAGCCGGGCACCCTCAGTTGTGAGAATTCGGTGCGGAGGTGGCGGCGCGACGGGCGACGCCGGCAGGTACGGTGGCCCCATGGACCTCGTCTACGACGAACCCGACGACGCCGACGAACCCGACGAGTCGGAGCCGGCGCACACCACGGCCATCGTCGCGGCCGACGACCCGCTGCTCGAGGAGTTCGACGAGGCGTACGAGGCCGAGCTCGCCGAGGCCCTCGACGAGCGGAGCGAGATCCTCCCGTCGTCGGGCGTGCAGAAGTTCCGTCGCAACACCGCCATGGGTGCCGTCCTGAACGGCATGGCCCTCGGCCTGCGCGACGTGTTCGACCCGGTCAAACGCGAGGAGGCACCGATCGTGCAGGACGCCGACGGCGAACCCGACCATCCGCGTCACGTCGACGCCCATCTCGATCCCGACGACCCGTCGGCGTCGTCGGTGACCGTCCGGCCCTGGCTCGCGCCGTCCGAGAAGTGACGCGGCGTACGACGTGAGCACCGAGCACACCGGTCACGACGACCCCCCGTCCCACGAGGCGGTCAACCTCTACATCGACGCCGCCGCGGACGTCATCGAACTGTCGGGCGAGATGCGCGTCGCGCTCCGCGAACCGGCTCGCGAGATCGCGGTCCAGATCCCCGTTCGCCTCGACAACGGCGCGGTGCGCATGGTCCGCGGCTTCCGCGTGCAGCACAACGACAGCCGTGGCCCCTACAAGGGCGGCATCCGCTACCACCCGAGCGTCGACCAGAACGAGGTTCGCGCCCTCGCATCGCTGATGACCTGGAAGACGGCGCTGGTCGACGTCCCGTTCGGCGGGGCCAAGGGTGGCATCGAGGTGGACCCGTCGGAGTTGAGCCCGTACGAGCTCGAGCGCATGACCCGGCGCTTCACACTGATGATCGGTTCGATCCTCGGGACCTACCAGGACATCCCCGCTCCCGACGTCAACACCAACGCCCAGGTCATGGCGTGGATCATGGACGAGTACTCCGACCGCTTCGGGTACAGCCCGGCAATGGTCACGGGCAAGCCCCTCGCCCTCGGCGGTGCCCCAGGCCGCGAGGCCGCCACCGGCCTCGGATGCGTCTACGTGCTCGAGGCGTTCTGTGAGCACCACCACCTGTCGCTCATCGGCAAGCGCGTCGCCATCCAGGGGTTCGGCAACGTAGGCCGGCACATGGCGTGGGAGCTGTACAAGCGGGGCGCCAAGGTCGTGGCGGTGTCGGACGTGTCGGGCGGCGTCGCCGACCAGGGCGGCCTCGACATCCCGGCGCTCAAGGCGCACGCGGACACCGGTGGGCTCCTCGTCGATGCCGGTCACGGCGATCGCATCACCAACGCCGAGCTGCTCGCGTTCGAGTGCGACTTCCTCGCTCCGGCGGCGATGGGCGAGGTCATCACCGCCGCCAACGCTGCCGACGTGTCGGCCCGCGTGGTGCTCGAAGCGGCCAACTACCCCGTCACCCCGAGCGGCGACGCGGTGCTCGAGTCGAAGGGCATCACCGTCATCCCCGACATCTTGGCCAACGCCGGTGGTGTGACCGGCTCGTACTTCGAGTGGACCCAGAACATCCAGCAGTTCACGTGGAAACTCGAGCGGTTCAACGCCGAGCTCTCGGACCGGATGAAGCTCGCGTCGGTGACCGTCCACCGCTTCGCCGAGGAGCACGGGTGCACCCTTCGGCAGGCCGCCTACGGCATCGGGCTCGGTCGCGTCGC
>CALMLJ010000342.1 GCA_937868025.1 uncultured Acidimicrobiaceae bacterium | reverse complement strand
AACATGGCGCCGCCCCGTCTCCGCCGGGCGCTCGTCGGTCTGATCGGGTTGGGGGTGATGGCGAGCGTTGCGACCGGGCCCGGCGCCACCTCCGAGCGCGTCACCATCGCGGCCGCTCCGGCGCCCGCCACAACCAGCACCTCAACCACGACCACCCCCTCCACCACGACCAGCACCTCCACCACGAGCAGCACGTCCACGACGACGCCGACCACCACGGAGCCGACCAACGACCACGCTCCACCGGCGGCCGGACCCACGATTCCCGCCGATCCGGCACCGATCGGGACGACCGACACCGTGCCCACGCCCCAGGCCTCAGCTCCTCTCGAGGACCTCCCCAACCTGTGGGTGATGGGCCCGGGCGACCACCTGTGGCGTGTCGCCGAGGTCGCGATGACCAACCACCTCGGGCGCCCGGCCGCGAACCACGAGATCGACGGCTACTGGCGCCGCCTCGTGGCCTTGAACCGGGAATCGCTCATCGACCCCGACAATCCCGACCTGGTGTTCTCCGGGCAGGTCATCGAGCTGCCGCCGTTCCTCTGACGTCACCCTTCCGGCCGACCGTCGGTAGCGTGCCCTCATGGGGATCGTGGCCGAGCCGACGGAGTCGACCACCGTCGACACCCCGATCCTCGAGCCGGCAACGCGCCGGCCGGAGCTGGACGGCCTCCGAGCGATCGCGGTGCTCGCCGTCGTCGTCTACCACGCCGACCCCGACGTCCTCCCCGGCGGGTTCGTCGGGGTCGACCTCTTCTTCGTCCTCTCCGGCTACCTCATCACCACGCTGCTGATCGGTGAACACGACCGGTCGGGACGGGTCTCGCTCCGGGCGTTCTGGGGGCGCCGAGCCCGACGGCTGTGGCCACTGGCCTGGTGCACCCTCGCCGCCATCGCGGTCGCCTCGGCCACGGGCGTCTGGGGGGCCGACCGCCAACGAACGCTCCCCGCCGAGATCGGCGCCGCGTTCGCACAGGTGGCCAACTGGTACCAGGTCGGCCACGGCGGGTACGTCAGCTCGTTCGCCGCGCCGTCGCCGATCCGCCACTTCTGGAGCCTCGCGATCGAGGAGCAGTTCTATGTCGTCTGGCCACTCGTACTCGTCCTGCTCCTGCGGGACGCTCGCTTCCGACGATGGGCGGTGCCCTCGGGCATCGCGGCGATCGTCGCCATCGCGCTGGCACGGGGATGGGCGGTGCGCCCCGACTCGACGGCCACCGCCGACCGCGCCTACCTCGGCACCGATGTGCGGATGGTGGCGCTCGCGATCGGCGCCGGGCTGGCGTGGGCATGGCGACGCACCCCGATGGCCGGCCCATCGACGCAACGTTGGCGACGAGCGATCGTCGTGTGGGGCGCCGGTGGGGCCATCGTGCTCGCGGGCGCCGCGGCATGGCTGCATGCCGACGACGACCGGCTCGCACGCGGCGGGTTCGCCCTGATCGCGATCGCCGGGTGCGGCGTGATCGCCGCCACGCTGACGTTGCCGACACTGGGCGCGATCCTCGGCACCCGTCCGATGGCCGCCCTCGGCCGTGCGTCCTACGCGCTCTACCTCACACACTGGCCGCTGATGGTCGCGCTCGGCCCCGGTCGCAGCACCTGGCTGCGCCTCCTGGTCGGGCTCGGCGGCGGAACCGTCCTCGCCGTCGCCCTGCACCACGTCGTGGAACTCCCGCTCATCCGACGCACGGTGCGACCACGTCGTTGGATTCCCGTCGGCATCGCGGTCGCAGCGGCCGCGATCATCGCGCTGGTCGTGGCGGTCCCCGAGGGGCCGACCCCGACCGAGCAGGTCGAGGCATCGCTCGGCGCCGTACCCGACCCCGTCGACACGGCCCCCGCCGGCGCTCCATCGACCACGGCATCGGAGGGATCCGGCGACGAGACACCGGCTCCTCCCCCTTCGACCGCGCCGCCGTGCGTGACCGCCGCTCCGACCACCACCGTCTACGCGGCGACCGGCGGGTTCGACCCCGCAACGGTCGACGAGATCGCCGATCCGACCAGCGGGTGTGGCGCGGAACTGAAGGTGCTGGTCGTCGGGGATTCCACCGGACGTGGCGCCGCCAACGGGCTCGCAGCGCTCGGCAACCCCCTGGTCAAGCTGTGGGATCGCACCGTGTTGGGCTGCTCGTTCGGCGACGAGGACTGTCCGAGCTGGCGGGAGCACTGGGCGGCGGCCGTCGCCGAGATCGATCCCGATGTGGTGCTCGTCTACGACAACGTGGTGTCGGATTTCCAGGGCGTCGACGACGCTCCCTTCCTCTCCGACGAAGCGGCGCTCGTTCGCACCGACCAGTTCATCGAGGCGACGAAGCTGTTGTCGGCGCAGGGCGCGGCCGTGGTCTTCGAGGCACCTGCCGTTCCGCTCCGGCCCAACGGGCTGTTCTTCTGCGACGGCGACGCCACGAACTCCAACTGCGATCCGGCGTGGCTCACCCGGTGGAACGAGGACCTCCACGCCGCCGCGGCGCTCACGGACTCGACCGTGCTCGACGTGCGCGGATGGATCGCGGCCCGTGGCGCGACCAAGGCCGACCGCCCCGACGGGTTGCATCTCGCCGGGCCGGCGCTCGTCGAACTCGCCGCGTGGATGGTGCCCCAGTTGTTCGCCGCCGCCGGCCGCTGACGGCAGAAGGCCGAGCGGCTACGAGGCCGAGCGGCCACGAGACGACCGGTTACGAGAGGCCGCCGGGCTCCGACGCATCCGCGGGCGCATCGGTTGACGCGTCCACCGGCTCGGCGGGGGCGCTCCCGAGCTTGAGCCCGAGATCGTCGAGCCGCCGATCGGCGTGCTCCTCACCGACACCCAGGATCGCTGCGATCGCACGCATGTCGTCGCGGCGGATCGTGAGGACGCGCCCGTTGAAGTCCTGGCGTTGCACCTGGATCATGCGGACATAGCGGCTGAGCGTCTCGGCCTCGGTACCACCGAGGTGCTCCAGGCGGGCGAGGTCGAGCTTGGTCGGAGCGTCGGTGTCGACCCCGCGGCGGGCACCGTCGTCGGCGCCGTCACCGGGAGCGTCGCCGTCCTCGTCGAACGGCAAGAGTTGGTCGACGGGCACGCGGTAGAACCGGGCGAGGCGCTGGAGCCGCGGCACCGAGATGGCCCGCTCGCCCCGTTCGTAGGCACCGAGCACCGACGCCTTGAACTCCTGGTCGGACGTGGCTTCGACGTCCTGCAGCGACAGTCGCTTCTGTCGCCGGATCAACCGGAGCCGCTCCCCGACCTTGCGGCCGTACAGCTCCTTGAACGCCTGGTCCTCGTCGTCGACTGCCAACTGGTTCCCCTTGTCTCCCCAGATCCGGGCGCCACGATCGGGCTCCCGGGTACTCCATTCGGCTCTCCCAAGCCGCCAGTGGCCGTCGCCACGCTTCGTCACCGGCTCGGTGATAGTAGAGGACGATTCTCCGGCTCATCAACACTCTGAGTCACCGTCGAACGGTGAGTCCGGCCCGAATCTCACCCTCCGTTGTCGTGGGTCGCGAACGGGCACTCAGCGGTTCGCGCGCAGCGCGGCCAAGAGCGTCGCTGCTGCGATCGATGCCGTCTCGGCGCGGAGCACGTGGTCGCCGATACGAACCGCCGCCAGGCCGGCCGAGCGTTCCGCCGCCGACCATCCGCCCTCGGGCCCGATCAGCACGGTGACGGTGCCCGCGTCGGGCGCGACCGCGGCCGACGCCAGCGCGGCGCCGTCGACGTCGGCAAGGAGCGGACGCGGGGTGGCCACCGCCAGCTCGGCGAAGGAGGTCACCGGGGCGAGCACGGGCAGATGGGTTCGACGACATTGCATCGACGCTTCGCGGGCAATGCGTTCGAAGCGCTCGTGCTGCCGTTGCGCCCGTTTGGGGTCCCACCGAACCACGCCGTGATCGGACGTGAACGGGACGATGCGGTCGACGCCGAGTTCGGTGAGCTTCTGCACGACGAGCTCGGGTCGATCACCCTTGATCAGGGCGAACCCGACCTGCAGGAGCGGCGCCGGTGCCGGCACCGCAGCGACGTCGCCGAGCCCTTCCTCGATCGCGGCGTCGTCGCCGAACCGGCTGCGTCGCCAGCGACCCTCACCGTCGCACACGACCATCGGGTCGCCGTCGCGGACGCGGAGCACCCGCGCCAGATGATGACGGTCGTCGTCGCCGAGCACGGGATGGTCGAGGTCGGGAACGAAGGCCATCGGGCCATCGCGATGGGTCGGCCCCGTCACGTCGTCAGCTCACTTGAAGGCGCTGCGGATGCGGGAGAGGAGCCCGCCGTCGGCAGGGGTGACCTCGTCGCCGCGGAGCTTGGCGAACTGCTCGAGCAACTCGGCCTCGGCCGGACGCAGATCGGTCGGCGTCTGGACGATGGCGCGGACGAGCAGGTCGCCACGACCTCGCCCGCCGAGATGCGGGACGCCGCGGCCCTTCAGCCGGAAGACACGCCCCGACTGGGTGCCCCGCGGGATCACGAGGTCTTCGTCGCCATCGAGGGTCTCGTAGGCGATGTGGTGACCGAGCGTCGCCTGGGTCATCGTGATCGGCAGGTCGTGTACGAGATCGAACCCCTGTCGGACGAACCGGTCGTGCGGAGCAACCGAGACCTTGACGTAGAGGTCGCCCGCCGGACCGCCACGAGGACCGACCGCGCCGCGACCGGTGAGCCGCAACGTGGCGCCGGTGTCGACGCCCGCCGGGACGTCGACGGTGTACGTCTTGTCGGTCACGACCCGGCCGTCGCCCGAGCAGTTCTCGCACGGGTCCTCGACGACCTCGCCCTGTCCGCTGCAGGTGCGACACACCGACGCCGAGACGATCTGGCCGAGCATGGTCTGACGCACCGAGCGAACCTCGCCCGAGCCACCGCAGTCGGGGCACTGCGTCGCGCTGCTGCCCTCCGCCGCGCCCTTGCCGGAACACACGTCGCACGTGACCGCGGTGCGAACACTCACGTCGTGCTGCGCACCGAAGACCGCCTCGGTGAACGAGAGCGAGGCGACCGCCTCGAGGTCGGGGCCGCGGGGCGGACCCGACGGGCCGCGCTGGCGACCACCGAACGGTGAACCGCCGCCGCCGCCTCCGAAGAAGGCGTCGAACAGATCGCCGAGGCCGCCCATGCCACCGTTGCCGAACGGGTCGCCGATGTTGATCGACTCGTCGGGCCCGAACCGGTCGTAGCGGGCACGCCGGTCGGGGTCGCTCAGGGTCTCGTAGGCGCGCGCCAGTTCCTTGAACTTCTCCTCGGCCTCGGGGTTGTCGGGGTTCTTGTCGGGATGGAACTCCAACGCCAGGCGCCGATAGGACCGCTTGATCTCATCTGCCGTCGAGGTCTGGCTGACCTCGAGGAGCTCGTAATAGTCGGTCGTCACCGCTCAACACACTCTTTCTGCACGGGCTCAGCCTTCGCTCAGCAGTCGGCTCAGGCGGTTGCTGACCACGGCCACCGCCGCCAACGTCTCCTGGTAGTTCATGCGGGTCGGACCGAGCACACCGATCGTGCCCGCCTGCTCGCCGCCCACCATGTAGGGAGCGACGACCAACGAACACTCGGCGAGCGTCGTGACCCCGGTCTCGGAACCGATCGCGACCGTGAGGCCGCGGTCCATCACGTCGCGCAGCAGCGTGACCACGGCGACCTGCTGTTCGAGCAACCCCAGGACCTCGCGCAACGTCGACGACGCGTCGAACGCGCCGGCGATGTGGGACGCCCCTTCGACATGCACCGATCGACCCGACTCGTTGGTGGCCGCCTGGATGGCCTCGATCGCCTCGACGAGCACCACGTCGGCGTCGGCATCGATGACGTGCTGACCGGCCGGCGGACCCTCGGACGGCACGACCGAGTTGAGGGTCGCCAGCGACTTGCCCATCAGCTTCGACGTGAGGTGGGCACCGACCGCGTGCAGGGTGTCGTCGGCCACGTCCGCCGTGCGCTCGACGGTGCGCTTGATGACCGAGCCCGAGCTCAGGACCACAACGATCAGGTAGGTCGTCGGGCCGAGACCCACGAGCTGCACCGACCGCACCGATGCCGGGTCGGCGACCTCGCCGACCACGAGCGCTGCGGTCGAGGTCAACTTCGACAGCATCCTCGACGTGGCCCGCAGCATCTCCTCGAGCTCGCCGTGGGCGTGGGAGAAGAAGCCCCGGACCTGGCGGTGCTGGGCCGGACCAAGCTCACCCGGTCCGATCTCGTCGACGAAGAAGCGGTAGCCCTTCTCGGTCGGGATCCGGCCGGCGGACGTGTGCGGCTGGGTCAGGTACCCCTCGCGTTCGAGCACCGTCATCTCACTGCGCACGGTGGCGGGAGACACCCCGATCGCCGTCGCATCGACCACGTGCGTCGAGCCGACCGGCTGGGCCGTCTCGATGTAGGTCTGGACGACGGCACGGAGGATTGCGGATTTCCGGTCGTCGAGCATGATTGGCACTCAGTGTACGCGAGTGCCAACCGTCGGCGGGAACGCGTCGATCAGTCGTCCAACCTCAACGCGGTGATGAAGGCGTCGGAGGGGAGTTCGACCCGGCCGATGTTCTTCATCCGCTTCTTGCCTTCCTTCTGCTTGGTGAGCAGCTTCTTCTTGCGAGTGATGTCGCCGCCGTACAGCTTGGCGGTGACGTCCTTGCGGTAGGCCTTGACGGTCTGGCGGGCGATGAATCGCCCCCCGATCGCTGCCTGGATCGGCACGTCGAACTGCTGACGGGGGATGATCTCCTTCAGCTTCTCGCACATCTTCTTGCCGTAGTCGTACGCCCGGTCCTTGTGGACGATCGTGCAGAACGCGTCGACCTGCTCGGCGTTGAGGAGGATGTCGACCCGGACGAGCTGCGAGGCGTCGTACCCGTCGGGCTCGTAGTCGAGCGAGGCGTAGCCCTGGGTGCGGCTCTTCATCTGGTCGAAGAAGTCGATGACGACCTCGGCGAGCGGGATGCGGTACTGCAGCTCGACACGCTCGGGCGAGAGGTAGTCGATCTTCTTCATCTCGCCGCGGCGACTCTGGCAGAGGTCCATGAGGGTGCCGACGTAGTTGCTCGGGGTGATGATCGAGCAGGCGAAGTACGGCTCGAGGATGTGCTTGTACTCCGACGGAGGGGGAACGTCGGCCGGGTTGTCGACGACGACCTCGGTGCCGTCCTCCTTGACCAGGCGGTACTCGACCGACGGTGCGGTCGCGATCAGGTTGAGGTCGAACTCCCGCTCGAGCCGTTCGCGCACGATCTCCATGTGCAACAGGCCGAGGTACCCCAACCGGAATCCGAAGCCGAGCGCGCCCGACACCTCGGGCTCGTAGGTGAACGAGCTGTCGTTGAGCCGGAGTTTCTCGAGGGCGTCGCGGAGGTCGTCGAACGCGTCGCCGTCGACGGGGAACAGCCCGCAGAAGACCATGGGCTTGGGCTCCATGTAGCCGTCCAGCGGCTGGGCAGCGGGACGGGCGGCCTCGGTGATGGTCTCGCCGGAGCGAGCCTCGCCGACATCCTTGATGCCGGCGATGAGATAGCCGACCTCGCCGGGGCCGAGCGCCGGGACCGGGGTGTTCTCGGGTCGCCGGCCGCCGACCTCGATCGCCTCGTGGGTCACGCCGGCCTGCATGAACTTGAGCTTGGAGCCGGTACGGAGCTGGCCGTTCATGACCCGCACCGAGCTGACGACGCCCCGGTAGCTGTCGAAATGCGAGTCGAAGATCAGCGCCTGCAGCGGCTCGTCGATCTCGCCCGTCGGGGCCGGGATGCGCTCGACCACGGCATCGAGCAGCTCGGCGACGCCCTCACCGGTCTTGGCGGAGATACGGAGGATGTCGTCGGCGGGGATCCCGAGGATCTGCTCGATCTCCGCGGCGTAGAGGTCGGGTTCGGCCGCGGGCAGGTCGATCTTGTTGAGACACGCCACGATCTCGAGGTCGTTCTCGAGCGCCAGGTAGCAGTTGGCGAGGGTCTGCGCCTCGATGCCCTGACTGGCGTCGACGACCAGGATCACGCCCTCACACGCCGCCAGCGACCGGGACACCTCGTAGCCGAAGTCGACGTGGCCGGGCGTGTCGATGAGGTGGATGACGTGGTCCTTGTAGTCGAGCCGGACCGACTGCAGCTTGATCGTGATGCCACGCTCGCGTTCGAGGTCCATCGAGTCGAGGTACTGGGCCCGCATGTCACGCGCGTCGACGGCGCCGGTGATCTCGAGGATGCGGTCGGCGAGGGTCGACTTGCCATGGTCGATGTGGGCGATGATCGACAGGTTGCGGATTCGGGAGAGCTCGGTCACGACGATGCCACGCTAGCAAGCCTGCGGGGACACCCGATCGGGCGGAGATGACGTGCCGCCGTCGAACCACTACACTCGTTGAGTCGTGTGTCGGCCCTCGCGCCGCGCCGCCCGTTCATCCCCCGGATCCCGCACCGCTCACGCACCGCTGATCCCGAGACTGCAAGGTTCACCGTGGCCAACATCAAGAGCCAGATCAAGCGCAACAAGCAGAACGAGAAGGCCCGCCTTCGCAACAAGGCTGTGCGTTCCAACCTCAAGACGCGCATCAAGAGCGCCGAGACGGCCGCTGCGAACGGTGCCGAGGAGTCCGAGGCCACGCTGCGCACGGCCATCTCCACCATCGACCGTGCCGCCACCAAGGGCGTCATCCACAAGAACGCTGCGGCCCGCAAGAAGTCCCGCCTCGTGAAGCGCCTGGCGCGTCTCTCCGAAGACGCCGCCTCCTGAGTCGTCGTCCTCCGACAACCGAAGATCACCGAACGAGCCGCCTTCGGGCGGCTCCTTCGCGTCCCGACACCACCGGTTCTGCCGCGCCACCGGTTGCTAGCGGCGGGGCGCTCCGCCGCGGGAGAGCTGGGCGAGGCGGGCCACCAGGACCTCCATGACCGCTTCGGACGGCACGGCCGTCGCTCCCCGTAGCTCGACGTCGGCGCGGGCCAGCAACCGGACGGCCCGGGCGAGACGATCGGAGCCGAGGTTGCGCCCCTGCTGCATGGCCTTCTTGGCGGGGAACGTCGACCCCTTCTTCATGCCGAGCAGATCGGCGGCCTCCTGCTCGTTGCGGACCCCGGCGCCGTCGAGCCGGAGCATGCGCTGGAAGTGGGTGCCGAGGGTCGACATGATGGCCAGCGGATGGCGTTCGCCCGCGCTCATCATGCGACGCAGCTTCGACACCGCCAGTGCGACGTCGCCCTTGTCGATGGCATCGGTCAGCTCCCACGGGGGCACCGACCCCGCCTCGCCGAGGAACGGTTCGACCTCGTCGGGGCTGAGCTTGGAACCGGGCGGATAGGTCGCCTCCAACAGACGGATCACCCCGCCGAGCCGGGAGACGTCCTCGCCCAGGCGTTCGATGATGAGCGACTTGGTCGCCGGCAGGAACTTCACGGCGGCCGCGGCCAGGTGCTCGTCGAGCCACCCCTGCCGAACCTTCGCGTTGGGCGACACGTCGCTGTCGGACACCACACCGCCGCACGCCTTCACCGCGTCGGTGAGTTTCTTCGGCACGGCGTGGGCGTGCCCCGACGGGCTCATCGGTTTGTCCCAGACGACGAGGACGCGCGAGGTCGGGTTGGGATCGTCGGCGTAGGCGATGAGTGGTCCGAGCGCTTCGACGTTGAACCGCGAGGCGTTGCGAACGACGATCACACGATCACCGAACATGGAGACCGCCTGCGCCGCGAGGACGGCGTCGGAGAGGTCAAAGTCGTCACCGGAGAACATGTCCACGACCTCGTCGTGGTCACGATCACCGAGCAACACGGACAGCCGGGCCGCGGCGGCATCGGCCAACAGCACCGGGTCGGAGCCCTTCAGCAGGATGATCGGTTCGTTCACGCCGGCTTCCCGGCGGATCGTGGAGCGCTCGCCCGCAGCGCGGCGACGGCGGCCTGCACGCGGCGCAGGCGGCGCACCTCGACCGCCGCCAACGACCCGGCGTCGACGTCGGAGCCCGCCATCGCCGCGATCGTCCACCCGGCAATCGTCGTGCCGACACCCGCGGGAACGGCCACGTCGGGGTCGGGAGGGGTGTGGCCGTGGTCGGTGGAGTCGGGAGCGGGCTCGGCGGGCACGCCCCGACGCTAGCCGGGTGCCACCGACACCGAATCCGGCAGATCCCCCGCCCGGGTGGTTCCACCGGCGTGCCGGCGGGGTATCGATCGACCGTCCAGCTACACGGAGGTTCATCCCATGATCACCGCAGGTCTCATCCTTCTCCTCGTCGGGTTCATCGCCAAGATCTCGATTCTGTGGTCCCTCGGCATCCTGCTCCTGGTGATCGGAGCGGTGCTCATGGTCATGGGCCAGCTCGGCCGCGAGGTCGGCGGTCGACGTCACTACTACTGACCGACAAGGCACCTGAACCGGTGGCGCCGCCGGATGGCCGCGTGATCTCGATCCGCAGGCTCCCGGCGGCCACCGCCCCCTCGACGAGCGGTCCCGCGTCCCGGATCGATGCCGGGTCCGCCGCCAGCACCGCTCCAACCTCGACCACCTGACGCAGCGAGTACACCGCTGCCGATGACATTTGCCCGCCCCCGGTGACGATGACCACATCGAGCCGGGGGCAGCGGCATTGAAGGAGCGTTCCCAGCACGCCCTCCTCGTCGGCACCGGCGCCGATCGCCATCACCGCGGCGTCGCCGTCCGACCACACGGAGACCGGCCCCTCCGACACCGTGCGCTCGGTCACCAACCCACCGGCGTCGACCGCGACAGCGATCACCCCGACGCCGAGCGCGGCGAACGCCAAACGCGCCGCGAGGTTGGCGCCGGAGCGCGACGCCCGCAACGCGTTTCGGATCAGGAGGGCGGCGACCACTACCGACATGCCCGCCACGCCCAAGGCGCCCAGACGCGGTAGGCCGGGACCAGAGAACGCGTCGGCGACACCCGACAGCCAGCCGACCATCAAGCGCGACGGAATTCCGATCCACCCGGCGACCGGCTCCCCCATCAGGCCGGCGATCGGGCCGGTCACGACTCCCCACACCATCAACCAGCCCGCCACGGGCACGGCCAACAGGTTGGCGAGCGGGCCGAGGGCCGGGACAGTGCCCGACAACCCGAGCAGCAACGGCGCGGTGCCGACCTGGGCGGCGAGTGACACCGCCGTCAGGTCGGCGACCACCTGCGGGCCGAGAAGGACACGGGCCAACGGGCGCGCCAGCGTCACCAGGGCGATACTCGCGGCGACCGACAACCGGAAGCCGAGCGACCACACCAGCAACGGATCGACCAGGACGAGTCCGATCACCGCGACCGACAGGATCCGCAGACCCGTCGCATAGCGGCCCGACGTCGCGGCCGTCGCCGCGACGGCGCTCATGGCGACGGCACGCAGGACCGACGGTTCAAGACGGGTCACCAACGCGAACCAACCCAGCAGCACGACGGTCGCCGCCCATCGCCACCGCAACCGCAGACGCCGCAACAGCGGCGAGGCCGCGACGAGCACGAACGCCACGTTCTGGCCGGACACGGCCGTCAGGTGACCCAGGCCCGACGCCCGGAAGCGAAACTGCTCGAGCTCGGACTGTCCGCGGTCGTCGCCGAACACGATGCCCAGGAACAACGCTCGGACATCGGGGTCGAACGAACCAAGCCCGGCTTCGACGGTGTGGTGCATCCAGTTGGCCGACCGCCACCACCACGCCCCCTCCGACGTCCGGCGCACCGATCGCACGGCCAACCGGCCGGCGAGATGGCGCGACGCCCGCCACTCCCACGGCCCCGACAGCGGCCCGACCCGACCATCCACCGACAGTTCGTCGCCGGCCGATACCCCGACGAGTTCGGCAGCGAGGTCGTCGGCGACGAACGATCGGTATCGGTGGCCGTCGATCCGGAGCTCGACCACCACTCCCCCGGGCCGGGATTCGGGGTCGGTCACGACGGTCGCGACCCCGTCCACCGAACGCGGGGCGACGTTGAGTCCCGCCTCGGCACGAGCTGCGAGGGCCGACGACATCAGCGCGAGCGGCACGACGGCGACCACGGGGCGCCGCGCCGCGACGAACAGGACCGTCGCCGCCGCGACCACCCACCAGGGCATCCCGACCGCCACCACTGCCGCCAACACCACCACGACCGCGGTCAGGACGATCTCCCGCTCGGTCACGGTCCCACCGTGACCGACGACTCGACCGCCTCGAACTTCGCGGGCCCGATGCCACGAACCTCCTGGAGTTCGTCGACGGAGCGGAACTGCCCGTGCTCGGTCCGGTAGGCGACGATGGCGGCGGCGGTCGACGGACCGACGCCGGGCAACGCCTCGAGTTGCTCCGCCGTCGCGGTGTTGAGGTCGAGCGGCTGGGTCGGCGACGGTGTCGCGGCGGCAGACTCGGCCGGGCCACCCGTCACGGCGACGGCCACGGGCGGATCGGGTTGTCCGACGACCGGGATGAAGACCCGGACCCCGTCGGACACCGGGGCGGCGAGGTTGATCCGATCACCGTCGGCATCGGCGCGGAGTCCGCCCGCCAGCGCAACCGCATCGGCGACCCGCGACCCGGACGGCAACGTGACGAGCCCGGGAGCAGCGACGGCTCCGGCAACGTGGACGACGACCGTGCCCGAGTCGACGCTCGATCCGGACCTCGGAACCGTCGTGCTCGCAGTCCCATCGACCGCGCCGCCGGTCGCGCCACCCGACGGGGCGGCGGCAACGGTGACCCCGGCCGGTTCGGTACCCGCACGCGGCAGCGTCACCTCGGCCGGGCCCGACGGCGAACGCAGGAGCAGGACCGCACTGACGACCGCGACGATGACGCCACCGGCGACGAACCACGGCCGACGTTCTGAGAGAACGGTGCGAATTCGCTCCGCCCAGGGTGGGGCCGAGCGACCGCGCAGCAGCTGGTCCAGCGGATCAAGGGGTTCCATGGGGCGCGCTCCGACACAGATGGCGTGGGAGGGGAAGCGCCGGCTCGTCAGGGAGCCGGATGGGATCCGCCGGGATCGAGCTCGGTCGCCGGACGACCGAGGCCCGTCACGCTAGCCGCACCGAGTCCCCGTCCGCGGAGCACCTCCGGTACAGTTCGGCCTCGTTGTTCGGGCGGTGGCCGCATCGGCAGACGGCGGACCGTTCCCAGGATCCCGAGGAGACCGATGTCCAACGAGCTCGACGACGGGGCCGCGCTGCCCCGCATCGCCGTCCTCGACGGGGTCCGCGGTGTGGCCATCCTGCTCACCCTGATGTTCCACACGTTCGACCCGACGCTCTCGCTGGCGATCTTCGGGGAGCGCGGCGTCGACCTGTTCTTCGTCCTGTCGGGATTCCTGATCACGGGCATCCTCATCAAGACACGGGATGAACCCAACTACTTCCGCAACTTCATCGCCCGCCGGGCCGTCCGCATCCTCCCGCTGTACTACCTCTTCATCGTCCTGATGCTGTTCGTCCTTCCGGCGCTGCTCGACCTGCTGCCGTCGAGCATCGAGATCCCGAAGGACTTCCTCGCACTGCAGGAGGGCCCCGACGGACTCTGGACCGTCTGGGTCTACCTCCAGAACTTCGTGCTGGGTCGCGGTCCGGGCTCGCTCCCAGGGCTCGGTCACCTGTGGTCCCTCGCGGTGGAGGAGCAGTTCTACCTGTTCTGGCCCGTGATCATGTGGTTCCTGCCGGCCAACCGGCGGAAGCAGGCGTTCGTCTGGGGCATCGTCGGCACGATGGTGCTCCGAACGGTCCTCCTCTGGGGTGGCATCCAAGGCACCTACGGCGCTCGCGAGTACACGTTCAACCGCCTCGACACGCTGCTCCTCGGAGCGCTGGGCGCGCTGTACGTCCGCGATCCCGACGTTCGCCGCCAGCTTCAGCCCATCGTCCGCGCCGTGTCGAAGTGGTACGTGCTCGTGCCGATCCTTCTCGTCGGCATCCTGCCGAACGCCAAGCTCGACAGCCTCGACGACGAGTTCTTCGGCAAGATCACCTACGGTCCGGGCCTCACCATCATCGCGGTGCTCTTCCTCGTCTACGTGCTCCGCTCCGTCGACGGGACGCTCGGGCCCCGCACCCGCCGGTTCACCGAGTGGCGCTTCAACCTCCTGCTCGGCAAGTACAGCTACTCCATCTACCTGTTCCACTACGCGATCGCGACGGTGCTGCAGCCGAGGTCCGAGTTCGGGACGGGCTTCCAACCCACCGGCAACCCGATCGTCGACAGCGTCGTCGCGTTCGCGCTGACGACGGCGGCATCGCTGGCGATCGCCCGGGTCACGTGGCTGGTGTGGGAACAGCCGTGGCTACGACTCAAAAAGCGGTTCTCCTACCGCCAGCCGGCCGCGGCCTGAGCCCCCGGCCGGTCGGCCGACCGACCGGTACTACTGGTCGACCAACAGGTAGCCGACCCGGTTCGGTACCGCCGCCTCGAGCGCATCGATCGTCGTCTGCGCCGCGTCGACCTCCGACCAGCCGTCGAGCACGGTGACGAGCACCGCATCGCACTGGAGGAGGATCTCGCGGACCGGGAGCGGGCCCGGGACCGGCGGCAGGTTGACGACCACGAGGGCCTCCGTCGACAACGCGGCGATCACGCCGGACACCGCTGTCTCGTCGAGCACCGTGCCCTGATCCCGGAGGACCCGACGGCCACCCACGGGAACGACGGTGATGCGGTCGCGGTCGCCGGCGGTCAGACGGCGGAACGCCCGCGGGATACGCCAACGAGGCAACGTACGACGCACCGACGCGAGGTCGGTCGTGCCGAGCGCCACGTCGATGATGCCGTCGCGCCGGTTCATGCCGAGCTGACGGCTGAGACCCCGCGACCCGACGTCGAGGTCGACGACCACGATCGGTTGGGGTTCGACGATGGCGAGGCCGCACGCGGCGCCGAGCGCGATGCGCGACTGCAGCGTCGCGAGGTCGTTGCTGCACAGCGCGATGACCCGGGGCGGTGCGGCGCACGCGTCGTCGATCTGGTCGCCGACGGATCGATAGATGGCCGGGGCGTTCTTGGAACGACCGAGCAGCGGACGGGGCATCGACGCCACGAAGGGGATGCCCAAGATGTCGGGGATGTCCTCGTCCGACGACAGGCGTCGGCGACCGTGCAACAGCATCGCCACCATCACGAGGCCCAGGCCCGCGACACCGGCGCCGAGGAACCCGCAGTAGATGGTCCGCGGAGCCGACTCCGACGTGATCGATTCGTCGAACAGGTGCAGGTACAGCGGGCCGCGGTAGTCGGGGTCGGTGTCGGGCGAGACCGATCGACCGTCCTCGCCGACGACGACCATCGCACCCGAGCGGGCGGAGTCGACCACCGAGTCGAGCGCGTCGATGAGCACCGCGCCGATCCGCTTGGTCTTCTCGGGATCGCCCGTCTTCGCCGTGATGCGGATGACCGGGGAGAACCCGGGCCGGGTCGAATCGATCTCCTCCGCCAATTGGTCGAGGGAGTCGGTCAACCCGGCACGACGCTGCACCTCGGCGAGGTACCGCTCCGACCGGGCGATGTTGAGCACGAACTGGATTCGGCTGTCGGTGATCTGCACACCGAAGCGCGGATCGTTGTTGTCGAGGTTGATGACGAGCACACGGCCGTACGTGGTGTACGTCGGCGAGCCGAAGGCCTTGGCACCGAAGATGCCGCCGAACAGGCCGAGCAGGATCGCAGCGACCATCACCCACCGGAACGGGTACCGCAGGCGGAGGTCCATCGGCGCCGCGAAGGCACGCTCCCCCTGCACCGCGCTCACACCCGGGTCGGGTGGGCGCACCGACTCGCGGAGCGCCGGCAGACCACGGTGCGCACGGACCCGGTCGCCACGACCGGTGACGCGTTGCCGGACGAAGCCGGCCCCGGCGAGACCGACGACGGTCCACTGGAACTTCAGGTTGTAACCGGATCCGAAGAAGGCGCCGGCCACCATCGCGCCGTTGCAGCCGAACGCCGCCCAGGCCCAGTCACGCCATTGCGTCTGGCGAAGGTCCCACAGGTTCTTGAACACGCTCAGCATCGTGACCATGTAGAGCACGAGACCGATGACGCCGAGGTCGAGGAGGATCGTGAGATAGGTGTTGTGCACCTCGAGGCCGGCGGCGCTGCGGTTGGCGATCGGCTTGGTGATGTCGAGCGACCCGCCGGGCACCTTGGTCAGCACGTCGAGCATCTGGGTGCGGAACCCACCGATGCCGAACCCCTGGATCGGCTGCAGCGAGAACGACTTGGTCGCGGCGTTCCACAGGTCGAGGCGGCCGGCGCCGGCGTCGCCGAAGAAGCCGATCAGGGAGTAGCGATCGGGGTTCATGATGCCGGCGAGGAACACACCCGTGGCCACGAAGACGATGCCACCGACCGAACTCTTGACGCGCTGCCGGCGGTCGAGGCCGGGATAGGTGACGAAGACGTACACCACGATCATGCCCATCGTGATGAGGCCACCGCGGGAGCCGGTGGTGACGAGCGCGACCATGAAACCGAAGATGCAGGCGGCGTACACCAGGCGCTCGGCGCGGGACTTCGCCCGCCTCATGAACACCACCGTGACCGGGACGGCGACCGCGAGCAGCGTGGCATAGGCGTTCGCGTTGCCGGTGAAGCCGACGATGCGGTTCTCACCGCCGATGTCCGCCTGCACCTCCTCGATCTTGTTGAAGAGGACGTAGGAGATGATGGCGATGGGCACGCCGGTCCACACCCACGCCTTGAACGAGCGGGCCAGATGCTCCTCGTTCTCGATGAACAGCATGATGATCAGGGCGTAGATGAACCCGAGCGTGAGCTCGAGGAGGCCCTGGATCCACGAGCCCATCTCGTTCGACCAGAACCCGCTGACCCAGGCCCACATGAAGAACAGTCCGGGCATGACCCACGCCCGCGGCAGGAGCGCCGGTGGCTTCCAGTCCGATGCGGCCAGTCGAGCGAACAACACGAAGATCGCGAGCCCCGAGACGACGCGCCCGGTGCGGACCGGCCCGGCGCCGACCGAGTCGAACCACATCGTGATGACCGCCACCTCGACCACGACCGACGGACGGCTGAGCACGAGCGCGAACGCCGCGACGACGATGAAGAGCACCCCGATGACGATCAACATCGTCTGATCGGAGCTGAGGAATGCCAGCGCCCCGGCGCCGGCGACGAGCGCCACCACCTCGATGGCGTGGATCACCGGCTTGGCCCCACGGCGTTCGGCGATCGGGGTCGGGAGTCGGAGTGGGAGCGCCATGGTTCAGGGTCGTTTCACGGCGCGGCTGTCGGTTCCCCGCAGAGCGCAACGGATGAACGTTACCGGTGGACCTGCGTCGGCGGGAAGCACACCGCCAGAGCCTTCACCGTTGTTTCACCTCGCCTCCCACTCCGCCTCGATCTCGAGGGGAATGCGGCGGTAGGCGGCCCAATGGCCGTACCCATCCCAACGGGACCGGACGTAGGAGGACAGGTACATCGCACCGAAGCGGACGACGCCGAGCTCGCGCCACTGGCGTACGTGGACCAGTTCGTGGCGGAGCAGGTGGCCATCGTCGAGGCAGCGCTCGCGGATGGAGATCACCGAACCGATCGTGATGGCAGCGGCACCCCGCGGCACCGGACCGCCCACGAGGAGGGTGTAGCCCTCGCGCCGCTCGATCCTCAAGGTCAGAACAGCCGGGTGGTGAGCTTGCGACGGTAGTCGGCAGTGCGGGGATCGTCGGGGCCGAGCACGGCGAGCAGGTCGACGTAGCGCTGCCGGGCGTCGTCGTCGTCCTTCACCCGATCGAGCAACGACGTGAGCTCACCCTCGACATCGAGCGCCGACGCGTCGCTGAGGCCGGTCCGTGCCATCGCCAGCACACGACGCACTTCGGCCGTCTCGGGGATCTTCGCCAGGAGTGCCTGGGCCTCGTCGGTCTCGCCCGCCATCACGAGCAGTTCGGCGAGCGCACAGGTGACCACCTCGTTGCCCGGCTCGAGCTCGAGCGCGGCCCGCAACGACGCCTCGTCGCCGAGCGAGAGCAGACGCTCGACCTCGGTCTCCTCCTTGGTCGGCAGGAGCTTGTTGACGAACTCGGTGACGAACGCCTCAGGCTGGGCGCCGAGGAACTGGTCGACGATCTTCTGCTGGTGCATGGCGAACACCGCCGGGATCGACTGCACACGAAACGCGGCGCCGATCTGTGGGTTGGCGTCGACGTCGACCTTGGCCAGCACCACCCGGCCGTTGGTCGCAGCGACGGCGCGTTCGATGATCGGACCCAACGCGACACACGGCTGGCACCAGGTGGCCCACAGGTCGATGACGACCGGGACCTGCATGGAGCGCGCCATGACCTCCTGCTCGAACGTGGCATCGGTGACATCGACCATGGGCACAGATCCTAGAGGGCGGGCTCCCGGCGGAACGCGCCGGGACCGACCCGGCCCGGGAGGTAGCGTGCGGGGATGGAAGCTCCAAAGGGAATCGCCGTCGACGAGGTCACCTCGTGGCTGACCGAACGCGTCCCCGGTTGCACACCCCCGCTCGACTTCTCCCTCATCGCCGGCGGCCACTCCAACCTCACCTACACGGTCACCGACCAGGCGGACGGCACGTGGGTCCTCCGCCGCCCGCCGCTCGGGCACGTGCTCGCCACGGCCCACGACATGAGCCGCGAGCACACGATCATCTCGGCGCTGCAGGGCACGGCCGTCCCCGTGCCACCGGTCGTCGGCCTGTGCACCGACGAGGCGGTCAACGGCGCGCCGTTCTACGTCATGGGCTACGTCGACGGCACGGTCGTCCGCGACATGGCGACCGCCGACTCGCTCAGCGTCGACCAGCGCCGTCGAGCGTCCGACTCGCTCGTCGAGGTCATGGCCGCGATCCACAACATCGACGTCGAGGCAGTGGGGCTGGCCGACCTCGGACGGCACGACGGCTACATCGAACGCCAGTTGAAGCGGTGGTACCGGCAGTACCAGGGCAGCCAGGAGCAGAACTCCTCGATCGACTTCAAGCAGGTCGACGAGGTGTACGAGCACCTGTCGGCGCGGATCCCCGAACAGCAGGGCACCTCGATCGTCCACGGCGACTACCGCCTCGACAACTGCATGATCGGTGCCGACGGCAACATCGTTGCGGTCCTCGATTGGGAGATCTGCACACTCGGCGACCCGCTCGCCGATGTCGGCCTGCTGTGGGTGTACTGGACCGACCCTGGCACCGACGCCGTGCTCCCCCAGTCGTCGCCGACCGCACTCGAGGGGTTCCGCACGAAGGACGAGATGATCGCGGCCTACGCCGCGGCGTCGGGGCGCGATGTCTCCCAGATCGACTTCTACATCGCGTTCGGTTACTGGAAACTCACGTGCATCATCGCCGGCGTGTACGCGCGGTACGCCGCCGGGGCGATGGGCGACACGAGCGACCAACAGGTCCAGGGGTTCGCCCACATGGTCGCCACCCTGGCGCAGCTGGCCGCCGATGCGGCCGAGAAGGTGGTCTGAATGTCAGAACTCGTCGAACTCCACGGTCACCCGCCCCTGTCGTCGCCGGTCATGATCCTCGCCCTCGAAGGCTGGATCGACGCCGGTATGGCGGCCAACGGCGCCATGACCGCGATCATCGAGGGCATCGACACCGAGCCGCTGGCGTCGTTCGACACCGACGTGCTGCTCGACCACCGGGCCCGGCGCCCGATGATGAGCCTCGTCGAGGGTCACGTCGAGCAGCTCACGTGGCCGTCGATCGAGGTGCGCGGCGGCATCGACGATGCCGGCAACCACGTCGTGCTCGTGGTGGGTGCCGAGCCCGATCATGCCTGGGGCAGGTTCTGCACCGCGGTGACCGACCTGGCCCTCGACCTCGACGTGCGGATGGTCATCGGCCTCGGGGCCTACCCGGCGCCGGTGCCGCACACCCGCGACACCAATCTGGCGCTCACGAGCCCGTCGACCGAGCTCCTCGACAGTCACACCGGGTTCTTCCGGGGCACCATCGACGTCCCCGCCGGCATCCAGTCGGCGATCGAGATGAGCACCCACGACGTCGGGATCTCGTCGATGGCGTTGTGGGCGCAGGTGCCGCACTACATCTCGGGCATGAACTACCCGGCAGGATCGCTGGCGCTCGTCGAGGGGCTCGGCCGGGTGGCCGGTCTGTCGTTCCCGACGGCCTCGCTGGCACTCGAGGCCACGAGCACGCGGCACCGCCTCGACGAGCTGGTGTCGGGCAACCGCCAGCACGAGGAGATGCTCCGCCAGCTCGAAGAGGTCGCCGATGCCGCCCCGGCGGTCGACGACCTCGGCCCGATCCCCTCGGGCGACGAGATCGCCGACGAGTTCCAGAAGTTCCTCCGCGACCAAGAACGGTAGAGCCCGGCGGAGCCGGTCCGTCACGGGCGGCGTGGGTGGGTGGTAG
>CALMLJ010000341.1 GCA_937868025.1 uncultured Acidimicrobiaceae bacterium | reverse complement strand
GCCGACTGCTCGGCGATCTCGAGGCGGTCTCTCCCCAGGATCCGACGGAGGAACACACGGGGGGTCGGTGAGCTAGCCATTAGGGTCGACTGTACCCGCGGCCCCCGACACCAGCCGCCGAACGACAAGGATTCGTGAGCATGCACGCGTTGGTGATGAGCTCCGGTCGCGCTGACTCGACCAAGCTCGCCGTCGAGTCCTTCCGCCGACAACACCCGAGCGTCGACGTCACCGTCGTCGACTGCGGACCACGACCCTCGCTGCCGTCGATCCCCGGAGCCGAGCTGATCTCGGGCGCAGACCTCATGATCGGAGACCTCCGGTTCATCGACGCATACCTCGCCGGAGGACCAGAGTTCGCCCGCTGGGCAGTTGTTCCCGCAGCCGTCCGGCACATCGGGTCGGCCACGACCGTGTTGGTCCTCCCCGCGTCATCGTGGACACTCCAGCCCGTCGTGGACCTCGCGGAGGTCGTTGATTCGACGCAGATCGGATTGTTCGCCCGGAGATGCGACCCGGCAACCGGCCTCGGCCGCGACGGATGGATGGCAGACGTTGCGGTCATCGGGGCCGACGCCGCCCCGATCCTCGACTGGTGGACGCGCCTCGCCGCCAACTCGGCGATCTCCGAGCGGCCCTCGGTCGATCTGGCCGATCCGTGGGCGACCTTCGTGTCGGGCGGTGGCCCGGTCGTGCCGATCGTCGATCCCACGGTGCGGTATGCGGCGGTCACTGCCGGCTCGATCGAACTGGCGGACGGAGCATCAGGCCCCGAGATCAGCGGGCATGCGCTGCGGTTGGCCGACCTGGCCGGACTCGACCCGGCGCGACCGTGGTGGTTCGCTCCCCCCGGAGCGACGGACGACGGCGCTCTTCAGGTCCTCGTCAGCGAGACCCCAGCACTCGCGCGCCTCATCGACGAGTACGTGGCCGAGCTCCAGAGCGTCGCCGGTCCGGAGGCCGAACGAGCCGAACCCGAGGTCCCGGGGATCGTGATGCTCCCGACGGTTCGCCGCGGGTTCCGCCGACTCCTCGCGACAGCCCGAACGGCCGGCACCACCGCGCCGAACCCGCTGGACCCGTCGACCGTCGCCGACTTCGTCGAGTGGTTGCGAGGCCCCGGCGAGGGCGGCGGCACCGGAATAAACCGCGCCGCAGATTTCGTGTGGGAGATGCGACCCGACCTTGCTCATGCCTTTCCCCACGTCCGCTGGCGTGATCGAGATGCCGCGATCCGCTGGCTGTGGACCCACGGGCTGGGCGAGGGCTTGATCTCGCCCGCCGTGCTCCCCCCGCTCCCCGGCCCTCCGGTGGCCACGGTGGCGCCGACCACACCGACCTTCGGCGTGAACCTCGTCGGCTACCACGGTGCCGAACTCGGACTCGGTGTCGCAGTACGTCGAGTCGGTGCCGCGCTCGACGCTGCCGGTATCCCGTGGGTGAAAGTCAGCTACGACCGAACGCACAGCCGCAACCAGGGTGAGTCGACACCGGCGCTCG
>CALMLJ010000340.1 GCA_937868025.1 uncultured Acidimicrobiaceae bacterium | reverse complement strand
CGCCCACCGCTGGATCGACGTCGCCGAGCCGGGCTACGGCATCGCCCTCCTCAACGACTGCAAGTACGGCCACGACATCACGCGCACTCGCTCGGAGGGCCCCGACGGCGAGGTGCCGACCACCACCTTGCGGCTGACACTGCTGCGCGGGGCCCGCTACCCCGATCCCGAACAGGACCAGGGCCGACACCGCTTCACCTACTCACTGCTCCCGCACGCCGGGAGCCTGTCGGAGGCGGGCGTCGTCGCAGCGGGGTACCGGCTCAACTGTCCGGTGCGCGTGGTCGAACCGCTCCGGGCCGACGAGCGGTCCGGACGACTGGTCGGCGACGGTGCGAGCGTTGTGACGAGTGACCATCCCGGTGTGGTCGTGGAGACCGTGAAGGCGGCCGACGACGGCGGAGGTGACCTCATCGTCAGGTGCTACGAGGCCTGGGGTGGACGAGCGCGCGCCCAACTCGGGTTCGGCTTCGACGTCGCGGACGTCGCGGTGGTCGACGCCAGGGAGCGGCCGGGGCGCGCGGCCTCCGCGCTGGTGAGGAGCGGACCGGCGGTGGAGATCGTGGTGCGCCCGTTCCAGATCCTCACGCTGCGGGTGACACCGCGCTGAATGTTCTCAATTCCTCTCGTCGGCGTGTCGATTCCCATTGGAGTCGTCCCCCACGATCATCGGGGCCGCGCACGAGGAGTTCCGCCGTTGCTCACTTGCCCCGTCTGTCACCGTCCCGGTAACGACCTCACTGTCGAATGCCCCACCTGTCGTGTGGCCATGATCCCCGCCACGCCCCAGTACGCCGCCGCGCCGACCTACGCGCCTCTCGCCGGTCCGTCGTACGGGGCACCCGCTGGTCCGCCTGCTGGTCCGTCGTACCAGACGCACGGCGCGCCGCCCTACGCAGCGCCGTTCCCGACCCCGGGTGCTCCCGTGCCAGGGCCGTTCGACCCGATCGCGCCCGCCTGGGATCGCGCGGCGCAACCCGGTCTCCGGACCGCGACCGATCCGCAGACGTCGCCGGCGGTTGTGGTGGTGGCGATCGTCGTCGGGGTGCTGCTCGTTGGGGCGGTGGGGTGGTTCACCCTCGGTAGCGACAGCAGCGGCGAGGTTCGCGCCAACGGTCCGGCGACGACGTTGACGCCGGTGGCCCGGCCGGCGATCCCGGCTGCTGGTCAGACCCGAGCGACCGGCGACGGGTGGGTGACCTATCGGACGCCCGACGGCAGCTGGCTCGTCGACCTTGCGGTCGTTCCGTCGGCGCCGGGCCCGCTGCCCTCGAATCCGACGATCCAGATCTCCTACGGCAAGACCGATTTCGGGCGCGTCGGGTTCGGGTGGAGCGCCGGCCAGGTCGCTCCGGGCACCGACGAGACCGCGCTGCTCGTCGAGATCATGAAGGGCATCGCGCTCAGCCGTGGTGCCACGGGCATCGAGCCGACCGTCCTGCCGACGGACCGCGGCAACGTCGTGACGGCGAGGCTCCGGCTCGACAGCGGTTCGGCCCTGTTCGTGTTGCGTTCGGTCGATCGCCGGCCGCTCGTCGCCATGGTCATCGCCGACCTGGGAGAGCCCGACCCCGCGATTGCCAACCGGATGCTCGATTCGTTCCGTCCCGTCTGACGGTCGCGGGGTCCCCGCTGTGCAAGGGTGATGGCCATGGCCGCACCGGCAGCCCGCTCCGCTCCCGGCTGGATCCACCCCACCGACCTCGGGGGTGCGGTCGCGCTCGCAGCGTTCTGCATCGTCGTCGGCCGCAAGCAGCCCCTCACGTTTCCCGGCGCCCGCCCAGCGGATCTGGCGCAGGCCGTGATCATCGCCGTGGCCTGCCTCGGGCTGGCCCTCCGTCGCTCGATGCCGTCGGTGTCGGTGTTGATCGGCAGTGCCGGCGTCGCGTTGTACCTCGGCTGCAGCTACACCGGTGGCCCGGTCCTCCTGGTGCCGCTCGTCGGCATGTTCTTTGCCGGATACCACCTGACCCGCGCTCGGGTCTGGCAACTCGCCGGAGCCTTCGCCGTGTTCCTGGCGGTCGCGGTGGTGACCACCGACGCCCCGGCGGCGCAAGTGTGGGTCTGGCTGCTCGCATGGCCCCCGATTGCCGCGGCGCTGGGCCTCGCCGGAGCAGCGCGACGACGCCACGAGCTCGATCTCGCGGAACGTGACGAGGAGGAGGATCGGCGCCAACACGCCGAGGCCCGCCGGCAGCTCGCCGAGGCGCGGCTCCAGACGGCGCGGGACCTCCACGACGTCATCGGACACTCGCTGGCCAGCATCACGATCCTCGCCGGCGCCGGTTCACGGCGGGTCGAAACCGACCCAGCCGCGGCGAAGGAGGTGCTGGACGAGATTCGCGCCGTCAGCGCGACTGCACTGTCCGACGTCCGACGGGCGCTCGACGCGCTCAACGACCCGGCTCAGGCATTCCTCGGCGACGACGGTGCCGACCTCGCCCACCTGATCGAACGGCTCCGTCGCGTGGGCCTCGTCGTGGACGACCGGATCGAGGTCGACCCGGCCTCGCTCGACCCGGCCGTGGCGACGGCGCTCCACCGCATCGCGCAGGAGTCGTTGACCAACGTGATGCGGCATTCGGGCTCGCTCCACGCGTCGATCGCCGTCCAGCAGTCCCACGGGGGCGTGCTCATGACCGTGTCCGACGAGGGGAACGGCGCGGCCGATCTGCAGGAGGGCCGCGGCATCCAGGGCATACGGCGGCGGGCCGAGGAGCTGGGCGGTCGGCTCTCGATCGTGGGGAGCGGCCCCGGCCAGACGGGGCGGTCGGGGCTCAGCGTTGTGGTGTGGGTGCCCGTCCGTGTGGCGGTGGAGCCGTGACGCGCACCGAACCGATCACCGTCGGCGTGGCCGACGACCAGGCGTTGATCCGTCGCGGCATCCGGCTGTTGGTCGAGAACGAGCCGGACCTCGTGGTGGTCGGCGAGGCAGCGAACGGCCTCGAGGCCATCGAGTTGGTGCGCCGTCACCACCCCGACGTGATGCTGATCGACGTCCACATGCCCGAGATGGACGGGCTGGAAGCGACCGAGTTGATCGCCACCGACCCCGAGCTCGCTGCGACCGGGGTGATCGTCCTCACCACGTTCGAGCTCGACGAGTACGTGGACCGCGCGCTCCACGGCGGAGCGTCGGGCTTCCTCCTGAAGGACACCGAGCCCGACCTCATCATCCAGGCCATCCGGCTGGTGGCCAACGGTGAGGCACTGATCGATCCCGCCGTCACGAAGGCGATGATCGCCCGATTCTCCGAGGCGAGCGCGTCATCGACCGAGGTCGCGCCGGGACCGATCGACGAGTCGCTCGCGGTGCTCACGACCCGTGAGCGCGAGGTCCTGCAGCTGGTCGCGGCGGGGTTGTCCAACGCTGAGATCGCCGAGTCGCTGTTCATCTCGGTGGCGACGGCGCGCACCCATGTCGGGCGGATGCTCATGAAGCTCGGCGCCCGCGATCGCGCCCAGCTCGTTGTCATCGCGTTCCAGACCGGCCTCGTCGCTCCCGGCGGGCACCCGCGTACCCACTGACGAAAGGCCGCACCCATGAGACCACTTCGATACTCGATCAACGTCACCCTCGACGGCTGTTGCCATCACGAAGCAGGGCTCGCTCCGGACGAGGAATCGATGCGCTACTGGACCGCCGAGATGGAGCGAGCCGATGCTCTGCTCTTCGGCCGAGTGACGTACGAGATGATGGAGTCGGCGTGGCGGAAGCCGACGACCGGTGCCTGGCCCGACTGGATGGATGAGACGCAGGTTCCGTTCGCCGACGGCATCGACCGGGCGGAGAAGTACGTCGTGTCGAGCACCCTGAGCGGGGTCGACTGGAATGCGGAGCTGGTGCGAGGCGACCTGGGACCAGCGGTTCAACGGCTCAAGGAGGAACCGGGGGACGGCCTGTGGGTGGGTGGCGTGACGCTCCCCACGGCGTTGGCAGAACTCGGGCTGATCGACGAGTACGAGTTCATCGTGCAGCCGGTGCTCGCCGGACACGGGCCGACGCTGCTCGCCGGCCTGAGCGAACGCGTGCAGCTCGAGCTCATCGACCGCCACGAGTTCGGGTCGGGGGCGGTCGCCCTGCGATACCGACCCACGCGAGCGACGTAACACCCGAGGGGCCGGCCCGGGCCGACCTGAGTCCGACGTTCATCGGCCGATCTGGGCCGGCACCGGCGCGTTGTCGGGCTCACCACAGCACCGCGCGGGGGGACAACCCCCGTCGCGTACGTCAGCTGACGTACGCGTTCTCCGACGATCATCCTTGTGGACGATGTCGCTGTCGGGGGAGGCGTCGATACTGGTCACCATGACCAGCACCACCTTCCCCCCAGCCGCACCTGCGGGCACCGCCGTTGCCCGGGCCGTCAATGCCGTCAAGCACTACGGCGAGGGCGACACCGTCGTGAAGGCGCTCGACGGTGTGACCGTCGAGTTCGACCGTTCGCGCTTCACGGCGATCATGGGCCCGTCGGGCTCGGGCAAGTCGACGCTCATGCACTGCGTCGCCGGCCTCGACACGCTCACGTCGGGGCAGGCCCTGATCGGCGACGTCGATCTCGGCACCCTCGCCGACAAGGACCTCACGATCCTCCGCCGTGAGCAGATCGGGTTCATCTTCCAGGCGTTCAACCTGATCCCCACGATCACAGCGCTCGAGAACATCGTCCTGCCGCTCCGGTTGGGCGGAAAGACCGCCGACCAGGACTGGCTCGACTCCGTCGTCGACACCGTCGGGCTGCGCGACCGCCTCTCGCACCGACCTTCCGAGCTCTCGGGTGGTCAGCAGCAGCGTGTGGCCGTCGCCCGTGCGCTGGTCAGTCGTCCGCAGATCGTCTTCGCCGACGAACCCACGGGCAACCTCGACTCACGCTCCGGCGCTGAGGTGCTGTCGTTCATGCGCCGCAGCGTCGACGAGTTCGGCCAGAGCATCGCCATGGTCACCCACGACCCCGTCGCAGCGTCGTACGCCCACCGGGTGCTGTTCCTCGCCGACGGCAAGGTCGTCGGTCATCTCGACGACCCGACCGCGACGTCGGTGCTCGACGTCATGCGCGGACTGGGCGACTGATCGTGATCAAGCTCTCACTCCAGAACACCTGGGCGCACAAACGGCGGCTCGTCGGCACCTTCCTCGCGGTGCTGATCGGCGTCAGCTTCCTGTCGGGCACGCTCGTCCTCGGCGACACGCTCCGGGACAACTTCGACAAGCTGTTCAAGGCCGGGTACGCCGGCATCGATGTCGTTGTTCGCCCTGAGCGTCCGGCCGATGGCAGTGACGACGACACCGGCTTCAGCGCCAAGACGATCGACGCATCGTTGGCCGACACGATCCGCGGCATCGACGGAGTTCGTGCGGTCGCCGCCCAGACCACGGGCTTCGCCCAGGTCATCGGGGCCGACGGCGAGCGCATCGGTGGCAGCGGCCCGCCGACGCTGGCCGCCAACTGGGACCCCGACGACGGCCTCAACCCGTACAACCTCGTCAAGGGGCGCGCCCCCGAGGGTCCCGAAGAGGTCATCCTCGACGACGAGACGGTCGAGACCGGCAAGCTGAAGCTGAACGGCACCGCGACGCTGCTCATGCCGACGCCCCTCGAGGTGACCATCGTCGGCATCGCCGAGTTCGGTGACGGGTCGAGCAAGGTCGGCGTCACGTACGCGTTCTTCTCCGAATCCGGCACCGCAGCGCACCTCACCCGAGAGCCGGGACAGGTCAACCAGATCGCGGTGGCCGCGAAGCGGGGTGTCACCGAAGAAGCGTTGCTGAAGCGGATCGAGCCGGTCATCGGTTCGGGCAACGAGGCGCTCACGGGCACGGCCGCGGCCGACGAGGCCGTCTCCGACATCAACGCCGACTTCCTCGGATTCATCACCACCTTCCTCGTGGTGTTCGCCGGGATCGCGCTGTTCGTGGCGACGTTCAGCATCTACAACACCTTCTCGATCATCGTCGCCCAACGGAGCCGGGAGTCGGCCCTCATGCGGGCCATCGGTGCGACTCGGGGCCAGGTGCTGCAGTCCACGATGGTCGAGGCGCTGGTGATCGGTGTGCTCGCGTCCGTCGTCGGCCTGTTCGGTGGCATCGGCGTTGCTGCGCTGCTGAAGGCAGCGTTCGACGCGTTCGGTCTGGCGTTGCCGGCCGGTGGCCTCACCATCAAGACGTCCGGCATCGTGATCGCCATCGTCGTCGGGGTGGTCGTCACCCTGGGCGCCGCGATCGTCCCGGCTCGTCGGGGCAGCCGTGTGCGGCCGATCGAGGCACTGCGGGCGTCGGCGCTCGAATCCGAGGTGCCCCGCAACCGGCGCACGGTCATCGGCGTGGTGCTCGCCATCGTGGGCGTCGGCGTGCTGCTGTGGTCGGTGCTGGCCGAGCCCGACAACATGATCAACTACGCCGGCCCGGCTGCATTCGTGATCCTCGTCGCGATGCTGGTGCTCGGTCCGGTGGTCGCCCGGCCCGTGGCCGGCCTGCTGGGGGCGCCGATCGCCAAGGCCGGCGGCATCACCGGCGAGCTGTCGCGGGACAACGCCATCCGCAATCCGCGACGCACGGCCTCGACGGCAGCGGCCCTGCTCGTCGGTGTGGCCATCGTGGTCCTCTTCAGCGTGTTCATCGCGTCGCTGAAGAGCCTCATCACCGACTCGGTCGAGCGGACGTTCGGCGGCGATCTCGTCGTCGCCAACGCCGGGTTCGGCATCCCGACCTTGCCGCCGGAGCTGGCTGGCCAGATCGCCGGCATCGACGGTGTGAAGTCGGCCATCGGCTACGGCGTCGCGCAGGTCGGCGTCGATGGCGAGGACCCCGACTTCTACGGTGCGGTCGACGTGCCCGAACTCGCCAAGGTCCTCGACCTCGACATCGTCGAAGGGTCGGCCGCGGACTTCGGAGATCAGGACGTCGGCATCAGCGAGGAGACGGCAAAGGACAACCGGCTGTCGGTGGGCGACTCCCTCGATCTGTCCTTCGCCGACGGCACGAAGGAGCAGGGCACCGTGGCCATGGTGTACCGCAACGCGGACATCGTCGGCAGCTACCTGTTCTCGAGGGCGACCACCGCACCCCACCAGACCATCAAGGCTGATGCCGTGGTCTTCGTGACGCTCGACGAGGGGGCGTCGCCGGCGAAGGCACGCAAGGACATCAAGCAGTTCACCGATCCGATCGGCAAGCCCAAGATCCAGGACAAGCAGGAGTACACCGACTCGGTCGCGGCCAACCTCGATGCCCTCCTCGGCATCATCATCGTGATGCTCGCCCTGGCGATCATCATCGCGGCCATGGGCATCGCCAACACGATCGCGCTGTCGGTGCACGAACGTACCCGGGAGCTGGGGCTCCTCCGTGCCGTGGGCACGACTCGCACGCAGCTGCGGCGGATGGTTCGCTGGGAGGCGGTCATCGTGTCGACGTTCGGCACGATCGGCGGTGTCGGGTTGGGCATCGGCCTGGGGTGGGCGCTGACTCGGGCCGTCCTCGCCGATTCGGCGTCATCACCGTTCGCACTGCCGGTCTCGACGCTCGTGATCATCCTGATCGCCGGGCTCGTGATCGGCGTGCTCGCGGCCTGGAGGCCCTCTTATCGTGCGGCCAAGATGGACGTGCTCGAGGCCGTCTCCGAGGCCTGATCGGCGGAGAGCTGAGCCGCTTCGAATTCGAGTGACGAGGGGCCGTCCTGCGGGGCGGCCCCGGTCGCGCTCGAACCCCTCGGCGTGCCGACGGCGACCGTCTTGGCGAAGTAGAGCTCGAGGACGCGGTCGACCAGGGCCGGGGTGAGGCGGACGGCAGCGTTCTCGTATCGGCAGATCGCGACGGCGAGTTTGCACACCACGCCGGGGAGGTACGCGCGGAGCTCGCCGTCGCCCTGGGCGCGGGCGGCGCTGCGGAGTCGGGCAGCGGCGTCCTCGGTGACCTCGATCTGCTTCGCCTGCGCGACGCGGGCCAACACCCAGTCGAACTGCTGGTCGTCGAGGCAGCCGATGTACACCTTGTTGTGGATGCGGCGGAAGAAGGCCTCGTCGCCGAGCGCCGTCGGGTCGAGGTTGGTCGACAGCACGACCTTGACCTCGAAGGGCACCTGGAACTTCCGGCCGCCGAGTGTGAGGTAGTCGACCTGTCGGTCGAGCGGGACGATCCAGCGGTTCAGGAGCTCCTCGGGTGTCATCGCCTGGCGCCCGAAATCGTCGATGACGAGGATGCCGTTGTTGGCCTTGAACTGGAGCGGAGCGAGGAACGTCCCGACCTCACGGTCGAGGGTGAGATCGAGCATGCCGGCATGCAGCTCGCCGCCGGCGATGACCGCAGGGCGGTGGCACATGACCCATCGGGGGTCGAGTTCGGGAGGCTGGCTCTCGACCGGTTCGTGGAGGATCGGATCGAACACGTTGATGATCTGGCCCTGCACCTCGACGCAGTGGGGCACGAGCACCGTGTCCCGGTAGGCCCGGATCAGACGCTCGGCGATCGACGACTTGCCGGTTCCTGGAGGCCCGTAGAGGAAGATGGCGCCGTCGCCACAGATGGCGGGGCCGAGCTGATCGATCAGCCCCGGGGAGATCACCAGATCGCTGAACGCGTGGGTCAGCTGGTCGCGGTCGAGATGCACGTTCGGGCGCTGCGCCCGGACCACCCGCTGGTACAGGTCGAGCGGCACCGGCAGGGGGCCGGCATACCGGCACTCGGCAGAGCGCTGGCGGGAGTGGGCTCGGCCCGCCTCGGTGACCGAGAGCAGGTAGGTGCGACCCTGCATGCCCTCGTACTCCATGAGGCGACGGTCCCGCAGCGAGCTGACCACGCTCTCGATGACGCCGACACCGCAGTGCAACCGCTCGGCGACCCGCACCATCGACGGCCGCCCCTCGGCGATCGTCGTCCGCAGGAGGATGTCCTCGATCATCGACAACGGGATGCCCGCGAGGTCGACGGAGGCGGGGGAGCGGAGTTCGTGCTGGCTGATCGCCGGTTCTTGATTCATGTTTCCTCAGGACGGATCGCGTTCGTGCCTTGTCTCATCGGCCGGTTGCTCGGTGATTCCTGAGAAAAGAACGTCATGCGGTGACCTCGGGCCGGCGAGCTTCTGTCACGCTGTGCCCATGGCCGACGTGACCGTGTACCACAACCCGAACTGCAACTCCTCGAAGACCGCGCTCGCCATGGCGGCAGATGCTGGCGTCGACGTCGACGTCGTGCTCTACCTCAAGACGAAGCCCGACGCCGAGGAGATCGCATCCATCGTCGAGAAGCTGGACGGCCCGGTGACCGAGCTGGTGCGACGCGACGCCAACTTTGCCCAGCTGGGCCTGACCGACGCCGATGTCCAGACCGCCGAGCAGGTCATCCCGCTGCTGGCGGCGAACCCGAAGCTCCTCCAGCGGCCGATCGTGGTGAGGGGTGACCGCGCCGTCGTCGGGCGCCCCAAGGAGCGCATCGCCGATCTGCTGAGCAGCTAGGCGCGTTCAACCATGGTCGACGCTGGGGCAACCGACCACACCGCCGGCGAGCCGAGCTGGTCGCTGACCATCGCGCTCGCCGCGGTCATCGTCGTCGCGCTCCTGGCGGGGATCGTGGTCCTGATCGACGGATCCCCATCGACCCTCGCCGGCGCCGGTGCCGGGACGGATCGAGGACCGGCGTCACCCTCCTCGACGCCGTCCTCGTCCAGCTCCGCCTCGACCTCGACGTCCGCCCCATCGACAGCGACCTCGTCGACAGCGACCAGCTCGCCTCCGTCCACTGCGCCGCTGGCGCCGACGACCACCGCGCCGCTGGCGCCGCCGACCACTGAGGCTCCGGGCACGGTCGTGGGCGGCTTCGCCGTCAGCTTTCCGACCCCGCCCCGCGTGGCGTCGGTGCCGGTGGCCACCGAATCGGGCACCGTGACCCGGACCGAGTACAACCTCGACGGGCCCGACGGCAGTCTCATCTCGGTGACGTCGGTCGAGCTGGCGCTCGACGCCCGCCCCGTGGCCTCGGTGCTCACCGACGTCGCGGCGCAGGCGGGCCGGGGTCTCGGTGCCTCCCCGATCGTGGGGACGGCGACCACGGTCGGCGGTCAGCCCGCCCTTCCGTTCAGGGTGTCGACCTCCGACGGCGTGGTGCGGGCGGTGGTCGTCCACGGCGCCGATCGCC
>CALMLJ010000339.1 GCA_937868025.1 uncultured Acidimicrobiaceae bacterium | reverse complement strand
GCTCGGGCCTCAGCGCCCGCCGAAGATCGTGGTCGGATCGAAGGCCGTGGCGTTCTCCGGCACGTCGATCGTGATGTCGGCGTCGACGTCCCACAGCTCGAACGTCGACACCATCGAGGTCGCACCTTCCCCGGGGAGCCCGAGCGCCGTGGGGCTGATCTCGAAGCGCATCCGGTGCACCAGGCCGTCGTCGCCCAACCAGACGTCGACGGGGACGGTGCCCGCTCCCAGCCCGTCGGTCAGCCCGCCGACCTCACCCAGGACCTTGCTCACGTCGACGTCGACGCTGGAGTGCGTCGTCGCGATACCGCGCACCTCCTCCGGCCCGATCGTCGTGACCTCGCCGTAGGCCCCCGACAGCAACGACGTCGTGGCCCGGCCGGAATCCTGGCCGAAGGCGCTGCCGAAGAGGTCGCCGCCGTCGAACGAGGTGTCACCCTCGGGCACATCGACGCGGTACCACTCGACCTGCCCGGCTCCCGCCTCGTCGCTCTCCGCACTGTCGGAGAACAGACCGGTGATCCCTGCGAGCAGCGACCCGCCGACGTAGAGGGTCGAGCCGTCGGTGATCATCTCGGCGGTCACGCCGTCGGCGGGTGCGTCCTCGCCGAGGAGCTCCCCGGTCGAGAGGCGGGTCGACTGGCGGGTCCGGTCGCCGGCGAACTCGCCGGTCAGCGTCATGAACACGTTGCCGTCACCGTCGGCGATCGTGCTCTCGTAGCGCCCCGACGAGAGCGAGCTGGTGGCTTCGCCGGCCGAACGCAACGCCGCGAGCGTCGCTCCCGCCGGAGCACTGCCGTCGCGAACGGTTGCCGACGGGCGCTTCGAGCTGATCGTGATCGTGCCCGGCTGGCTGCAACCGGCGAGGAGCGCGAGGCCGAGCGTCGCCGCGCCGACGACGGAGATGGTGCGATGAAAGCGGCTCATGGAGCGGAGGGTACCGGCGCGCCCCACCGAACGGTCCGCAGCCCGTGTGAAGGTTTCGTGGGTCCTCAGGTGGTGCTGGCGTTGCTGGCGGCCACGAGGCGATCGAGCGTCGCTGCGGCGCGACCGTCGTCGATGGCAGCCGCGGCCAGGATCACACCATCGGCGAGATCGCCGGCGATGTCGGCCACCACGAGGCCCGCGGCGGCGTTGAGCACCACGATGTCACGATGGGCACTGAGCTCGCCGCCGAGCACCCGACGGGCGACCTCAGCGTTGGCCGCAGGATCGCCGACGGCGATGTCGTCGACGGTGCGGCGCTCCAGTCCGACATCGGCCGGGTCGATCTCCCGCCGCGACACCTCACCGTCGACGATGTCGATGACGAGCGTGCGATCGGTGGTGGTGAGCTCGTCGAGCCCGTCGTGACCGTGCACGACCATGGCCCGCTCCATGCCCCGCTGGCGGAGGACCTCGGCGATCACGTCGACCCGTGCCGGGTCGGCCACGCCGAGCACCTGACGCGTCACGCCACCGGGATGCGACAGCGGCCCCAAGATGTTGAACACCGTCGGGATGCCGAGCTCGGAGCGCGTGGGACCGACATGACGCATGGCGGGATGGAACATGCGGGCAAAGCAGAAGCCGACGCCGGCCGCCTCGATGCACCGTTCCACGCCGGCGCCGTCGAGGTCGACGGCCACCCCGAGCTGCTCGAGCACGTCGGTCGAGCCCGACGTCGACGATGCCATCCGGTTGCCGTGCTTGCACACGGTCGCGCCCGCGGCTGCGGCCACGATGCTGGCGACGGTCGACACGTTGAAGGCACGGTCGCGCAGCGTGGGCGATCCACCGGTGCCGACGATGTCGATCGCCCCGGCCGGCAGGCGCAGCGGTGCGGCCACGGCCACCATCGCCTCGACCAGGCCGGTGATCTCCTCGGCGGTCTCGCCCTTGAGTCGCAACGCGACGATGAAGGCCGCGAGCTGGGCGGACGTGGCGCCCCCGGCGAGCACTTCCGCCAAGGCCCCGCGCGATTCGGCCGACGTGAGATCGGCGCCCGCGGCGAGCCGTCCGAGCACCTTCGTCCAGCCCTCGAACCCGTCAGTCTCCAACGTCAGTCCTCACCCCAGCTCACGGCGGTTCCGCCGGTCAGCTGGCGATGTTACCGACCTGGGCGCGAACCCGGCGGCGACGGCGGATGATGCGGAGCCGTTCCCGCTCGGTCGCCCCACCCCAGACACCGTTCTTCTCCCGGTTGTCGATGGCATGCTCGAGGCATGCCTCCATCACCGGGCATTCGCCGCAGATCGCCTTGGCGGCGTCGGCTTCTTCGTCGGTTGGGGGGTAAAAGATGGCGGGATCCAAACCGCTGCACGCGGCACGCCCGACCCAGTTCCTGTCCATTGACTTTCGATCCTTGCGGGCCGTTCGGTGCCCTGTCCAATCAGTTGTGGCGGGCAGTTCCCACCGTGCGGTTGCAACGCATTCACCCCATGTTTTCGGTCGTGAATTACGTCACATCGGCTGCTGTGCCAGGCGGCACGGGTCCGGCTTCGGACCGCGTTGTTACCCCGCGGTAACATCGGAGCGTGACTCTCGCAGCATTCGAACGCGCCACGTCCCTCGATCGCCTCCGCAACGAGACCTTCGACCTCGTTGTCATCGGCGGTGGCGTCACCGGCGCCGGCGTCGCGCTCGATGCCGCGTCGCGTGGTCTCAAGGTGGCGCTCGTCGAACGCGACGACTTCTCCTCGGGCACGTCGTCCAAGTCGTCCAAGCTCATTCACGGCGGGCTCCGTTACCTGCAGCAGGGCGACGTCAAGCTCGTCTACGAAGCCCTCGCCGAGCGTCAGCGCCTCCTCACCAATGCGCCGCACCTCGTGAAGCTCCTCCCCTTTCTCCTGCCCATGTTCGGCAAGGGCGGCGTGATCCCCGCCAAGATCGCCCGCCTGCTCGGCACCGCCATGTGGGGCTACGACGTCACCGGCGGGTTCAAGGTCGGCAAGCTCCACAAGCGGGTCACCAAGTCCGAGGCGCTCGAGTACATGCCGACGTTGCCCGCCAAGAACCTGGTCAGCGGCTACCTCTACTTCGACGCCGCCGCCGACGACTCCCGTCTCGTTGTCGCCATCTGCCGCACCGCAGCGCTGCACCACGGCGCGGTGATGGCCAACCGGGTCACGGTGACCGGCCTCACCCAGGGCGCCGCCGGCAACGTCAACGGGGTCACCGTCGCCGCCGACGGTGACGAGTTCACCATCGCGACCAACGCCGTCGTCAACGCCGCCGGCGTCTGGGCCGACCGGGTCCGCACCCTCGACGAGGGCACCGACCCCGACTCGATGCGGCCGGCCAAGGGGGTGCACCTCACGGTCCCCCACCACCTCGTGCGCAACACCATCGCCGCGGTCATCCCGGTCCCCAAGGACCGCCGCTCGGTGTTCGTCGTGCCCCACGGCGAGTTCACCTACATCGGCACCACCGACACCGACTACGACGGCAGCATCGACGATCCGCAGTGCACCGAGGACGACATCGACTACCTCCTGTCCGCGATCAACGCCAACAACGTCAACACGATCACCCGTGACGACATCGTCGGCACCTGGGCCGGCCTGCGTCCGCTCGTGAAGTCCGCATCGTCGGGCCGGACCGCCGATCTCTCCCGTGGCCACAACATCCACCGCTCCCCGAGCGGCGTCGTCACGATCACGGGCGGCAAGCTCACGACCTACCGCCACATGGCCGCCGATACCGTCGACGAGGTCGTCTCCGAGGTCCTGGGCGCACGGGCGCCGCAGGGCGCCAAGCGGTCGGTCACGAAGAAGCTCCGGCTCCGCGGCGCCGACGGCTACCAGTCCGTCACGGCCGCCGCCCGCGGCTACGGCGTCACCAACGCCGTCGCCGACCACCTCGCCAACCGCTTCGGCGGCGAGGCCCGCGCCGTCATGGCGATGATCAAGGACGACCCGACGCTGGCCGAGCCCCTCGTTCCGGGCCTTCCCTACGTGCGGGCCGAGGCGATCTTCGCGGTGCGCCACGAGATGGCCCGCTCCGTCGACGACGTGCTCAGCCG
>CALMLJ010000338.1 GCA_937868025.1 uncultured Acidimicrobiaceae bacterium | reverse complement strand
CTGACGTCGATCCGCGGCTACGCGGAAGCGATCGCCGACGGACTGGGTGATCCGACCACGTCGGCCGCCGTCATCGTCGCAGAATCCCAGCGACTCGAACGCCTCGTCGCGGACCTGCTCGACCTCGCCAAGCTGGATGCCCACCAGTTCGGGTTCCGCGTCGCCGAGACCCACCTCGCTCCGGTCATCGCGGCCGCGGTCGCCGCCATCAGCCCCGACGCCGACGGGGCCGGGCTCGCGGTCCGTGTCGCCAACGACGTCGACCCGCTCCTGCTGGTCGACGCGGACCGACTGGCCCAGGTCGTCGGCAATCTCACGTCGAACTCGCTCAAGTTCGCCCGGACGGCCGTGTGGATCCGGACCCGGCCGATGGGCTCGCCCGACGGTGCGCCCGGTGTGGCGATCGACGTCGCCGACGACGGGCCGGGCATCGAGCCCGCCGACGTGCCCCACGTCTTCGAACGGCTCTACCAGGCCGCCAGCCGCGTCGTCGCCAAGGAGTCCGGGTCGGGCCTCGGGCTCGCGATCGTCAAGGAACTCGTCGAAGGCATGGGCGGCACCGTCGCCGTCGCGTCGGTCCCGGGTTCCGGCACCACGTTCACCGTCTGGTTCCCCACGATCGGCTGACCCGTCGGGGTTTTGTACTGCGAAACGCTCCGCCAGTGGCGCTCCTCGCAGTACAAAACCCCGACGGCGCGGCCTCAGATGAGGGAACGGCGGCGGGGGGCCTCGTCGGCGACGACAGCCGGGGGCGGGGTCGTGCCGGGGATCTCGATGGCCGTCGCCGGATGCCCACCGACCTCGACGGCGACCGGCGGCACCACGCCGCGCCCGACGCGGGCCAGCGCCGCGGTGCCGAACACACTCGTGATCGTGCCGACGACGGCGCCGTCGACCACCACGTCGTCGCCGCGCAGTGCCGGCGCCGTCAGCTCGACCGAACGCAGGCGCCGCGGCGTGTTGGACCCCCGCGAATCGACCCGGGCCACGAGCTCCTGGCCCGTGTAACACCCCTTGGTCCAGCTGACGGCCTCCTCCACGAACCACGCGCCGATCTCGGCGGCGATCACCGTGTCGTCGAGCTCGGCGCCCATCTCGGGGATGCCGTGAGCGATGCGGTACTGCTCGACCGCGTCCTCGTCGAGGGTGATGCCGTCGGGTTCGCTCACGTTGGGACCGAGCAGGTCGTAGCCGACGACGCCGATGCTGAGCCCGGCGGCGGGGGCGAGCACCGTGTCGGCGGCGACGAGAGCCGGATCGGGGGTGGCACCGCGCACCGACAGCATGCGCCAACCGTCGAGCAGCACGAAGTCGCACGCGACACGGATCTTGAACCGGTTGAGACGGGTCAACATCGTCTCGGACCAGCCCGCAGCGCAGTCGAGCAGGAACTCGTCGCCGTCGACGCGGGTGATCCGCATCCACGTCGTGAGCTTGCCGGACGGATCGAGCAGCAACGTCCACG
>CALMLJ010000337.1 GCA_937868025.1 uncultured Acidimicrobiaceae bacterium | reverse complement strand
GGTTGGCCCACGACCTTGCCGAAGTCGCGGGTGAAGTGGGCCTGGTCGGCGTAGCCGAGATCGGCGGCCAACTCGGCGAGCGCCACCTCGGGTTCCTCCCGGATGCGGAACGCGGCTTCCTGCAACCGGCGGCGCTGAATGAGCCACCTCGGTGAGAACCCGACGCGCCGTTTCAGGAGGCGCTGCATCGAGCGTTCGGAGAGATCGAACCGCTCGTACAGCTCGCGGGGCGTCGTGATCGTCGTGTCGTGTTCCGCCGCGTCGCAGACGGCGTTCACCAACACGGTCTCGTCATCGACGCGGTCGAGCAGGGGAGTCAGCCACGTCTCGTACGCGGCGACGACGGCGTCGAGATCGATGGCGTCCGCCATGGCCGCGGCGACGGCGGAGACGAGCGCGTCGTCGGCGATCGGCACTTCGGCACCGAGGAGCTCGGCGTGGTCGCCGGGCACGACGAGCGCGCCGGCGCCGGGCCGGAGCAGCACGCCGGCCGCCCACCCGCTGCCGGTCAGCGTTCGGACGCCCACGCCGTCGACCGGCAGGTAGGCGACGGCGGTCCCCGCTTCGACGGCCACGTTGACGGCGGGGTACTGGAGCACCGGCTGGTCGAAGGTCACCCCTTCGGGGAGCCGCCACTGCGGAACCCACACCTGCCGGGCGAGGTCGGCGAAGCGAGGAGCGAGTTCGCGTCGGTCGACGGTCGCCAGCGACTCGTCGGGGCGCAGCACCCCCTTCTTCGCCAGCGTCATCCTGCGGAGGATACGCCGGGGCGCTGTGGGCTGTCGGGAACGTTCAAGACCTCGACCGGTGGATGTCCGTACCGTGATCGCCATGACCGACACCACCCCCACGACCCCCACCACTGGTATCACCGGCGAGCACACGATCGACGGGCGCCCGCACGGGTTCAGCAGCGTCACCCCGTTCCTCGTCGTGCCGGGTGCCGCCGCAGCGCTCGACTTCTACCGTGACGTGCTGGGCGCCACGATCGGTGGTGTCACCGAGATGCCCGGCCCCGACGGCGACGTGATCGTCGTCCACGCCGAGGTGCGGTTCTCCGACGGGCGCATCCAGATCGGCGACCCGAACCCGACCTACGGCCTGGTGCCGCCGGTGGGTGACGGCCACACGGTCAGCTACTCGATGGGTCTCTACGTCACCGACGTCGACGCCGTGGTCGATCGGGCCACTGCCGCCGGTGCCGTGGTGCGCGAAGAGGCACAGACGTTCGTGTCCGGCGACCGGTTCGCCTCGATCATCGATCCCTTCGGGATCCGCTGGTCGCTCATGACCCGCGTCGAGGATCTCTCCGAGGAGGAGAGCAACGCCCGCGTCGCCGAGTGGGCCGCCAGCCAGACCGCCTGACCCGCCCCGCTGGTTCTGTCCCGCGCTGCTCGTCTTGTCCCACGAGGGCGTGCAGATTGCAGGCCCTCGCGGGACAGAACCGGTCAGAACCGGTCAGGTGCCGGGGCCGTCGATCACGTAGGCGGCCAGGCGCCGGACCTGCAGGTCGAAGAACCCGTCGTAGTCGGTGATGCCGTTGTGCAGGTGGCCGAACAGCTCGTAGCTGATGTGGCCGAAGAGCTGTGTCAGCAGGATCAGGCCGCGTGAGAGGACCCCGTCGGGAACTCCCGGCGCGACCGACCGGATGGTGGCGAAGTCCTTGCGGACGCCGCGTGTCGTCTCGATGCGGTCCTCGGCGGCCACGTCGCCGGCGGCCATGCCGTCGACGAGGACGGACGTGAACACCAGCGTGACCCGCAGGGCCGGGTCGATGGTGTCCTGTGGTGCCGCGTACCCCGGCACCGGGGTGCCGTAGACGAGCGCGTATTCGTGCGGGTGGGCCACCGCCCACCGGCGGATCGCGGTGGCGGCGCCGACGATTCGACCGACGAGATCCCCTCGGTCGACGGCAGCGTCGGCGGCCTCCGCCGCGTCCGCGACCGCGGTGTAGGCGTCGACGATGAGACGCGTCAGGAGTTCGTCGCGGCTGGGGAAGTACCGGTAGACCGCGGAGGACACCATGCCCACCTCTCGGGCGACGGCGCGCAACGAGAGCGACGCGGCACCGCCCTCGGCGAGGTGGCGGCGCGCCACCGTCAGGATCTCGGCGGTGATCTCGGCGCGGGCGCGCTCGCGGGCCGTGGGTGCCTTGGTCGTCATGACGGTCAGTCTGCACGTCATGCGAGAGCGGCGCAACAAAACGAGAGCAGTGCTCTTGACAACGTCGGAACTGCCGGCGCATGATGGTCACATCGAAACGAGAGCAGTGCTCTCTCTTCTCGGAGGACACCGACATGACCGACATGACCGCAGCAACCGTCACCACGGCCGACACGCAGGACGCACCGCGCTACCTCGAGCCGGGCTGGTTCACCCGCAACGTGTTCAACCGCCTGATGGCGCGCCTCGCGAAGTGGGGTGTGAGTGTGTGGGGTTCCCGTCAGCTGGCCGTGCGGGGCCGCGCGAGTGGCGAGTGGAAGACCACGCCGGTCAACCCGCTCGACTTCGAGGGCGGTCGTTACCTCGTCGCCCCCCGTGGCACGACCCAATGGGTCCGCAACATCCGTGTCGCCGGCACGGCTGAGTTGCGCCTCGGCCGGAAGGTCGAGCCCATCGCCGTGGTCGAGCTGGCCGACGCCGACAAGCCGGCGGTCATCCGTGAGTACCTCCGCCGCTGGAAGGCTGAGGTCGGCCAGTTCTTCGACGGCATCAACGAGCGTTCCACTGACGACGAGCTGCTCGCCGTCGCCGCCGGCTTCCCCGTCTTCCGCATCCTCCCGGCGCCCTGAGCCGTGGGGTTTTGTAGTGCGAGGAGCGACGTCAGCGTCGTTCCTCGCAGCACAAAACCCCTTGAGGGGACTGGGGTGAGCGCCTAGCGTGCTGGAAATGTCACTGAGCGTGGTGCTGCTGGCGGCAACGATCGGATCGCTGTCGGCGCTCCGGTGGGGACGGGCGATGCTCGTCGACGAGGATCGCTACCTGCGAGCGGTGTCGCATCTGCCGCAGTCCCGACGCCTCGCCCGAATCGCGGGCTGGTCGGTCTCGCTGGCGGCTCGCCATCACTCCGGTTGGCGGCAGGGCGTCACGCCGAGGGCGGCCCGCCTCCTTGCGCTGATCGCCCGCCGCTCGATGCCGACACGATCGTTCGGCCGGGCGTGGACCATGGGTCAGCGTTGGCTGCACCGCGGTCGCGGGCCCGACCGTCGCCTGGCCGCGGCCATGCTGGCGCTCGCCGCGACCGGCGAGCTGGTCGGGATCGCCAACCGGCTCACGCCGCGGCGCGGGTCTTCCTGAGCAGGGGATCGGCGATGCCGAGGAGTTTGTCGGCGGCCCGCATCGTGACGCCGCCGGCGCCCGGCGTCGAGGAGTCGACCAGGTTGCCCATGACCTGCAACGTGACGTTGGCGATCCCCTCGGTGCCGACGGCGAACCGCAGGCCGGTCCGCAGGATGAACGGGTGGCCGATCAGGAACGAGAACCGGCGCCCGGTCCGCAGGAACGAGTCGAAGCGCTCGCCGATCTCGATGTCGTACCGCTCTGCTGCGGTCGAGGGGTCGGCGACGAACAGGTCCGCGGCCAACATGCCCGACTCGAGTCCGTAGTCGATGCCCTCACCGTTCATCGGGTTGACGAGTCCGGCGGCGTCGCCGACGACGACCCATCCCGGCCCGTGCCGGCGGGTCACGCTCATCGGCAGGCGCCAGGCGCGGGGACGTTCGAGGTCGGGGCCGAGCTCCCATTCGTCCTGCACCAGCGCCCGGTAGCTGTCCTGCAGCTTGTTGAGGTTGAGCTTCTTGAAGCCCTTCATGGTCGACAGGGCGCCGACGCCGATGTTCACTGTGCCGTCGCCCGCCGGGAACATCCAGCCGTAGCCGGGGACCGGGGTGCCGTTCTCGTCGCGGAGCGTGAGGCAGGCCTCGAGGAAGCGTTCGGCATGGCGAGGCGTCTCGGCGTAGGTGCGGATGGCGAGACCGAACGGCTCGTTCGGATCTCGATCGGCCCGAAGGAGGCGCGTTGCCGGACCGGGCGCACCGGTCGCGACGACCGTGAACGGGGCGGTCCAGCGGCGATCACCCACCTCGACGCCCACGACGCGGTCGCCCTCGAGGGTCGGCATCGCTTCGTGGTCCCACAGGATCTCGGCGCCGGACTCCTCGGCCAATCGCACCAGCGCCTCGTCGAGCCGGCGACGCGGCCACACGGCGCCGTACGCCGGGAACGGCGCGATCCCCGGCCAGTTGAGCTGGCGGCGTGTGTTGTTGGCGATCATGCGCAGGCCGTCGATGCGATGGGCGTCGCCGAGATCGACGCCGAGTTCGTTCAGCGCCTTGACCGCCCGAGGCGTGAGGCCGTCGCCGCAGATCTTGTCGCGACCGGGCGAACCCTTCTCGAACAGTGTGACGCGAGCACCGGCTCGGGCCGCACGGATCGCCGTCGCCGCGCCGGCAGGACCGCCGCCGATGACGAGCAGATCGCGCTGTTCGGGGATGCGGCTCACGCCGATCACCCTTGCAGCCACCGGTCGAAGCGCGCCAGATCGGAATGGCACCCAGCGCGAAGAAGCCCGTCTGGCCCGACTCCGGAGGTGGTAGGAGTGATGGTCCACCCGTCCGGGTCGGTCGCCATCAGGGGGTTGTGCCCGTGCGTCGCAGGTTTGCTGTTCCAGCCGTCATCGGCAGTGTCCTCTCGCTGGCCGCCGTCACCGGCTGCCCCGTCGAGCCGGTCACGCCCGACCCCGGCGCCCCCACGTTCGTCGTCTCCACGGTGATCAGCGGGCAGGTCAACCCGTGGGACATCGCCTGGACGCCTGACGGCACGATGCTCTTCACCGAACGTCCGGGCCGGATCAACGCCATGGTCGGTGGCACCAAACGAGTGCTCGCCGATCCGGTCGACGCCGTCAACACCTCCGAGGGCGGAACGCTCGGCTTGGCGGTCGACCCCGACTTCGCGACCAACCGTCGCATCTTCGTGTGCTTCGAGTCGAACATCAGCGGTGCGCTCGACGAGCGGGTCGCGTCCTACGTCGTCGATGCCGGCTTCACCACCCTCACCGGTCGTTCCGACATCGTCACCGGCATCCCGCTCAACACCAGCGGACAGGCCGGCCGACACTCGGGCTGCCGGCTTGCCTTCGGCCCTGACGGGTATCTGTACGTCACCACCGGCGATGCCGTGCGGAGCGACACCGCCCAGAACCCCACCTCGCTCGGCGGCAAGGTGCTGCGAGTCTCGACGACCGGCGCCGGCGCTCCGGGCAACCCCGGCGGAGCACTCGACGCCCGCATCTACACGCTCGGCCACCGCAATCCGCAGGGCATCGCGTTCCGACCGGGCGACGGCGCCGGCTTCTCGATCGAGCAGGGAACCGGGTGCGACGACGAGGTCAACCTCCTCGCCGCCGGAGCCAACTACGGATGGAACCCCGGTGCGGCCGGCTTCTACAACGAGAACGCGCCGATGACCGACACGGGCAGTGTGCCCGGTGCGGTCGCTGCGAAGTGGTCATCGGGGTGCCCCACGATCGCGACGTCGGGCGGCGGGTTCGTGACTGGCGTCCAGTGGGGATCGTGGAACGGTGCGTTGATCGCAGCCGCCCTCGCCGGCAATCAGCTCCGCGTGCTGCACTTCGACGGGGCGGGCAATCTCACGTCGCAGTCGACAGCGCTCACCGACCGGGGCCGGCTGCGCACGATCAAGCAGGGTCCCAACGGCCA